>JAQUMH010000017.1 GCA_028718185.1 Elusimicrobiota bacterium | reverse complement strand
AGGTCAGATTGACCTGTCAACTTATCGGAGGCTATATGTTTGGAATTGATTTCAGTAAAATTGATTGGGTGCAATTGCTCATGGAGTTTGTTTGTGCTAGTTTGTTTCTGCTGGTTGGTTATTTTTACATCATCATGCTGTTTGTTTTATAAGGGGATAAATCATGACATACCGCAAATGTGGGTCAACTTGCCTTTTCTTCCGCTTTATTAAACGTGCAGTTCGTCATCTTAAATGGTCAAGGGTTCAGCCAATGGGTAGAATCTGTTGGAATTCCAATAAGGCTATTATTAAACACTTCGGAACTAATTATTAATCTTAAATACATCATCTATGTATTTAGCCCACTCGGCCTTTGTATATTGATTTATTGAATCTACAGGGCCAGCCCAATGAGTGTAACACCTGGTGCATATCCGATTAATGCGCAGTTCTCGTATATCTCCTTTATCTGTAAATAAAGGCCATTTATAATCAAAAATAGCTATTGCTGGATTTTGGCAACAATTGTAATCAATCTTAATATCATCAGTCATTTTTCAATATTTTCAGCATTTTCTTATACTTCTCTTCTATTTGCTTCAGTTCTTCTACTGTCCATCGTTTTGATACATTGTTATTCTCTAATGCTTCAACTCGTTCTATCCCAATTTTTTCTATCAGTGCGGGGCGATAATTGGCAATATTCCCACTTAATTGTGAGTTGCAGTGAAAATTGCACTGGGAATGCACGTTGTCCTCATTATATCTAAGCTGGTCTGCGGCTTTCCTTGTCCTGAAATGCCCAGCGCAATAAACTATGTTTGAATTAGTAGTTCCGCAGCTTATACAAACCTTTCCATCTCTCGCCCTGATATAAGCATTAAATACTACCTGAACCTTATCCTTCCAGTATTTAAGCGGCTGTGATGCTTCTTTTTGCTCTTTAATTTGTTTCTTAACTATATTCTTTCGCTTTGTTTCTTCTTTTGCCATCTTTCTGGCACCAAATACAATGGCGCACTTATATGAGCATACTTGCTGGAGTGGACGATCTGGGATGAATTGTTTTTTACAATTTGCGCATTTCTTGCTTTTTACCACTTTTAATTGGGGCATCTAATACACCTCCAGTTATAATTCTGCGTCTTAATGTTGTATATTTAATTGACAAATGTTTTGAAAGTTGAGCTATTGTATATTCAGTATCATTGAATATAACAACATGATTAAATGATGTATTGTTAGATTGTTGAATATATGTTGCCCATCTACAATTTTCTTTTGAATAATTACCATCATAATCAATTCTATCTAATGTTTTTCCATTAGGCCTTTCCCCCATATCTTCATAAAAATTCTCAAATAAATGCCATCTATCACAAACAGTTATTCCTCTTCCTCCATACCTGTTATAGGCAATATGTTTAGAGCTGCTTGTTCGATACATCATTGCACACCATGATTTATAAGCTCCAGTATGTGACATACCATGCTTTTTTCTACCACAACTTCCACAACCAGAACTTGTCCCGCTTTTCAGCGATGATGCGGCAACATCTTTTTCTTTTCCGCATTCACATCTGCATGTCCACATTGATATTTTTTTTATTGGTTTTGCTTCAGATATTACATTCCATATTCCAAATGTCATCCCAAGCAAATTTGCTTTTTTTGAGAAAATTCCCATGATGTGTCCTTATCTAACATTGAGTGAGTTTATCGGCAATCAAGTGAGATAAGCACTTTCATCTTGCGCGCTCTCCAGCGACCGATATTTATATAATATCACACTTTTTTATCTTCAAACTTGTCGCACCCCTTAGTGTTTCCGTTTAAAAACCTGAATGCTGCCCATTTTGAGTGATCTACTGAACAGTTCTTGTAATTAAAATTAGCCATCTGGATGTCACCACGCTCACTTCCAGTTGTGGATATAATCTTCCAGTGTTTACAGTTTTGGCAGGTCATAAGTTCATTAGGTGTGTTTATCAGGATATACACCTTTTTAGGTATATATCATACGTTAGACGACCACCGCCGCAAACACTGCGCGGTAGCCGTTATTCTTTGCCTCTGCTATCTCGTCATCGCTCGGCCAGCCCAGTGCAATCTGCCAAGCGTGGGACTCATTCGCAAAGTCGCTATCAAGCAAAATATCGCCGTTCGGCTTGATTATCGCCCATGCCTGCGTAATCTTTCGGTCTTTCCATTCAGTCATCGTCTAACCCTGCGTTCAAGGCGCGACCGCCTTCGGCGTCGGCCTTAACTTGATTGTTAGAACGCCTGCGTATAGCTTCTGCACAATATGCAGCACGTTCTGGACATTCAGGTTCTTTTGTTTGCAAATCGCAAATCCGAGCGCAAGATTCACGTTCCAAGGATGCAGATTTTTCCCAACATGCCCACAGTAAATCACCTACCGTTTTATGCACCGCATGTTTTGCCCACGCTTCATATTCTTTTCGTGTTGTCATGTACCGTTCCATTGTAAAATGCGTTCTAACCCGTCGTTCAAGGCGCGACCGCCTCCGGCATCGGCCTTAACTCATACGTTAGCCCCTACCATCTGATTCTTCGGTAAAATGTTTTCCGTCATGCCAATAAACATTAATAGTTACTCTTGCTCTCATGTTTCTTGCAATCCACTCTACAAAATATGAAATTAAATTTTCAATACTTGGTGGTCGTACATAAAGTTTTGACATTCAGTTATCTCCTTTATTCTGCTTGGCTAACCCGGCGGTCAAGAGGGACTGCCGCAGAAGCGCGTCAGCCCCTTATCTTTACGTTGTGCGTCAAAATCCGCCATGTTGCCGCGCCTCAATTTGAACGTTATACATTCTTACTTTCTGCCCTAGCATTAGCACCTAAACTCTGCCATACGCTTACTTTAGCCTGTGCAGCAATCAACAACCACCTAAGATGCTCCTCCTGCTCCACGGCTTCCTTTAATCCAGCCAAGAGAGTGTCATATTCATCGTCTGCATAGGCATCGCGTTCTTGGGCTGCTGTAGCCGTTACGCCTTGTTTCTGGTACTTGACCATTAACTTAGCCTTTAAAGCCTTCCTATATTCCTCTAGGTAGATTCTATTGGCTTTGGCTTGAGCGTACTTGCCTGCATTATCACGCAGGTAGTCTAAAACTCGGTAAATGTCTATTTCAGTATCCATGCTTGTAAGTTTACTTTAAACAAGGTTAGTTAGCAAGTAGTTTCTGGTGTTTTAATAATCGCCCATTCCTCTTCCAGTTTGCTTTTTTGGTTGATCTCTCCAATCACCTACAAAGTCTTTAAATCTAGAATACTCTCCTTGGAAGGTTAATCTAACCGCGCCTGTTTCACCCATACGCTGTTTTGAAATAATAGCCTCAGCAGTTCCTTTGTTTGGAGAATCTTTGTTGTAATACTCATCTCGATACATCATCACAATTAAATCTGCATCTTGCTCAATAGCGCCTGAATCCCTCAAGTCGCTCATCATCGGGCGCTTGTCTGCTCTTTCTTCAACCTTTCTGGATAGTTGGGAAAGGCAAATTACGGGACAATCCAAATCTTTAGCCATCATCTTTAACTTTCGTGTGATTGTGGAAAGTTCGTTATTGCGGGTATCTCCGCCTTCGGTCATGAGTTGCAAGTAGTCAATAACCACAAGACTTAATCCATGCTGGCGTTTTATCTTCTTGGCTCGCAAGTGCATTTGAGAAGCTGTCATCATTGGGTTAGGGTCTATGAAAAATGGGGCATCGAAGAATTTATTGGTCACATTAGTTAACTTCTCCCAGTCATCATCCTGAATCTTTGCGCTCCGCATTGTGTTTAAGCTGATTTTTCCTACGCTTGCCATTGCCCGTGTTGCCAATTGCTCGTCTGACATTTCAAGGCTAAACATTAAAACGGGCAGATTTTGGGTTACAGCTACGTTTTCAGCGATATTCGTAGCAAATGCAGTTTTACCCATAGAAGGCCGTCCAGCGATGATAATTAAATCTCCTTTCTGCAATCCTCCTGTTTTAGCATCAAAACCGTTTAGAAGCGTTTTGAGGCCGTGAATATCTCCTCCATTGGTGAATCTATTGTCTAGAGTTGTTAAAGCCTTCTGTGATGCTTCACGCAAGCTCACAACGGTATCCTTCTTGTCGTCTGCCAGTGAAGTTAGAATATCTATTGCATTTTTTACCTTTTCGCTAAAATTACCGCTTGATTCTTGCAGTTCTGCAATTACGGATTGAAAGTCTCTCTCTTTGCGGTTTTTTCTAACTATGTCAGCATATAAGATTACGTTCTTTGTCGAGTTTACTGATGTTGCCAAACTTCCAAGATAAGGCAATCCTCCAATTAGAGCTAATTTCCCCGTGCTTTCGATTGACTCAGCGATTGTTAGAACGTCAATTGAGCCAGCGGTATCAGCCATGCGCTTAATATGTCTGAATATCAACTGATGCTCAGGATTGCAAAAATCCTTTTCTTCAATGCTTTCCTGAATTCTATCCCAGACGTTTACATCTATCAGCAAAGCCCCTAATACACTTTGTTCCGCTTCAAGGTTTACGGTTGTCATATTTTCCCTCTATAACTTTTACAAAGTTTGAGCTGTTTACCAGCCATTCAAAATCAGCCTGCCATCCGCTTGGAGTTTTCCCCATTAAAAAATCGCTTGTCCTAACATAATTAAAAAACCGATTCCAGAATTCTAAATCTTGACGCTTTTCGTCTTCCCGCCACCTAGCCTTTAAAGAGGATTTCCGCTTTTCAGTTAAAACTTTTACTTGCGGCATCTCTGGGAGTATTTCGTGATAAGCAGAAATAATCTGCTCATGAGGACAATCTTTCGTTGCGTCAGCAACAAGAGCTTTTCTATTGGTTAATGGTTCTTGGTTAGTTGTTAGTGGTTCATGGTTAGTGTTTGCTATTAGCCCCTGATTAGGGGGGGTAATAGGGGGGCTATTGTCACCCTTACCCCACCTTATAGCGGCCCCTTTCTTTCCAGAGTTAATAAACCCTTGATAAACAGAAATTTCTTTATCTGCGCGTTTATTTATCCACCCATCTTCTGTGCGTGTAAAAAACTCTTGCAATACCTGCTCAACTTCCTTTGTGTTGTCTGGAAGTATAATTAATCTGGCTGCTTGTGAAGGGTTTAATGATATTGGTTTCTCATGCAGATAATACCAATCTAGTAACCGCCTATATGCCAAATCTTCCATAGGGGTTAAATGGCTGGTATGCGACTTATAATCGCCTATGTTAAATTGAAAATAGTGCATATCAGCCAATCGCCTTCTTGACTGATTTGCACCATGCCAAGATAGCTAGGCGTTTGTTTTTTGCGTGAGGTATTGCTTTAGATATTGCGTATGCTTGAGCGAAACGAGGGCTTAACATTTAATGGATTCTCCTGTCGGCTGGCCTCTATTCCGGTGAGAGTCCGGAGCTGGGGCAACCATTGCGGTCTAAAAACGGGACAGAATAAAAGCCATGCGGCAAGAGAATCCATCCCAGCTATTTCTCCTGATTCTCACGTCAGGGCAATTGCTTGCAAGTGCAACTATAACAAACTTATCTAAACTTAGCAATAAAAAAACCCCGATTAAGGGGCTGTAAATTGGTCAGTTACCCAACCTTCAAAACATCAACAAGGAACTACCCTAACATACTTGCAAGGTAGTTTATTCTTGATGCTTGTGGAGCGTAAAAGCCGATTCAGACTACGCTAAAGCGCATCGGCCTGCTGTATTAACTATCGGAGACAGTTAAACGCTTCAGATAGGCAAGCTCTACCCTATCTGCAATTGATCGTGTTAGTTTATCCGGCCATTGGTAAATCGCTTGGACACTAATCCCTAGTGCCTCAGCAAGTTTACGGGTTGATCCGAATTTTTCGATTGCTTCTTTCTTATCCATGAAAAGATTATAGCATTATTTAAAATAGAATGAAATAAATCTTGATTTAAAGGATTAGTTATCCTATAATGAGTTACCTTGATTAACTTAATTGGAGACTGAAATGCCAAACTTTACTAACTCAGAACGAATCGCATTCAATGAAGATTTAGACAGATACATGGCTAAAGAAGTCGAATCTGAAAAACGATACGACTGGATAGAAGATCGTAAAAATGAATTGCTGGCTGCGGAATACAATCCTTTCTTGCCAGAGAATGTACAAGAGGCTATTGCTGAGATGGTGACACATCAAGCAATTATGCTTGGTTCTTATATTCAGTCTGCTGAAAATCTGCCAAATAATAACTCAGCACAGGTTAATGCTTCTGAATATATCCGTAAGGTTATTAAAGATTATTGGGAGGATTTAGCGCAAAAAGTAGCTGAGGACGACTATGACAGGAGAGATGCACTGTGAGAGACGATAATTCAATGTGGCAGCAACAGCAACTTGAGCAACAGGAATTTCTCGAGAATAAACTTGAATCGTTGTTAGCCATGTCAGATGAAGAATTTTTTGCATTACTTGAATCAGTAGATAAGGAGAAACAAAATGTCGGTGCATAAAAAGCTAATGGAAGCACGTATCAAATTACAGGATACGAAGCTTACAAAGTCAGGTCATAACAAATTTGCTTGATTGTAGTTATATTCTATAGTAATATCAAAATACTTATAACGGGTATTGATATTATGAAACATACTGGAATATATGAAATAACGAACTTAGTTACTGGGAAAGTCTATATTGGAAGCGCCGTCAATTTTGTAAAAAGAAAAAGGTGTCACATAAGTACTTTGCAAAGTGGAACTCATAGAAATGACAAATTGCAAAAATCTTTCAATAAGCACGGTATTGATTGTTTTGAGTTTAAGTTAATTGTGATCTGCTCGGAAAAAGACTTGCTGATGTATGAGCAGTTGATTATTGATTATAAGAATAGCGTTAAAAATGGTTACAACATATTACCAACTGCTGGTAATTGGTATGGTAGAAAGCACTCAGAGGAAACAAAAGCAAAGATGAAGGCAGCATGGGATGCTCGTAGGTTGAAGCCAAAAAAACCAGTTACAGAAGAAACAAAAAAGAAAATATCTCAATCAAAAATTGGGAAAAAAAGAAAACCATTTACCGAGGAAGCAAAAAAGAATATGTCTATCTCCAGAATTGGTAATAAAAATAGACTTGGAATACCACACACAAACGAAACAAAAGAAAAAATGAGGGCTACAAGAATGTTAAAAAAGGAGAGTAAAAATGTCTGTTCATAAGAAGTTGATGGATGCAAGAATTAAATTACAAAATATGCCTCTTAAAAAGAGTGGGGTTAACAAATTCAGCAATTATGATTATTTTGAATTGGGAGACTTCCTGCCGCAGACTCAGCAGATTTTCGCTGAAGTTGGATTGTGTGGGACTGTTTCCTTTTCAGCAGAAAAAGCAACGCTTTGTGTTACAGATGGAGATTCTGGCTATATTACTTTTGAATGCCCAATGGCAACAGCGGCTCTTAAAGGTTGCCATGACGTGCAGAACCTTGGCGCTTCCATGACGTACATCAGGCGTTACTTATGGGTGAATGCTTTGGAAATTGTAGAACACGATTCTTTGGATGCAACAACAGGAAGTGAGAACAAAGGCAAAGGAGTTCATAAGCCTACTGCTAATGAATTATTCCAGCCAGATGAAGAAGAACTGAAATACTTGAATGAAATTGTGGAAGGAGTGAAATGGCTTAAAGATGATTACGCAGCAGCCGCCGATTTACTGGCAGGCCATAACCTAGATGCAGATGAAAAGACGTGGATTTGGGACAAGCTAGACAGCAAAGTACGATCAGGGATTAAAAAATACAATCAGGAACTTAAAGAAAAGGAAGGTAAATAATATGGCATTCGAACAGCGTGATAACTCAGGCGTACTTTTCAAAAACGACAAAAAAGGCAATGAAAAAGCTCCAGACTACACTGGAAGCGGCATGGTTGACGGATTCGAGTACAAGTTTGCAGCTTGGATTAAAGAAGGGAAGAAGGGTAAATTCATGTCAGTAAACTTCCAGCGCAAGGATGAGGTTGCTGAATCAAAAAAGCCGCAGACGACTGCGACCACTACATCGAGTCTAGATTCTTTTGAATCAGACATACCTTTTAATTAAGCCCCTTCTAAGTTATAATATCACTCGGGGCGTACATAAATAGGGTGACGAATATGACTACAAAAACTTGTTTTAAATGCTTAAAAACTCTTCCATTAGATATGTTTTATAAACATCCTGAAATGAAAGATGGGAGAGTTAATAAGTGTAAAGAGTGTAATAAAAAAGATGTTAGAGAAAACAGGACTCTGAAACTTGATTATTACAGAGAATATGACAAAGCACGTGCATTTAATCCAAACAGAGTTTTAGCACGTGACGAATATGCAAAAACTGATGCTGGGAAACTTGCTTTTAATAGAGCAAAACACAAATGGAATGATAATAATGTTATTAAGCGACATGCATCAAATTTAGTAAATAACGCAGTTAGAGATGGTAAGTTAATTAAATCATCTAAATGCGAATGTTGTGATAATACACATAGGCTTCATGGTCATCATGACGATTATGCTTATCCTTTAAATGTTAGATGGCTTTGCTCTAAATGTCATTGTGCATGGCACAAACTTAATGGGTCTGCAAAAAATGGAATATAAAGGAGATTAAGAATGGAGCGTAACCGATCTGCTGGCGGCCATGTCCCGTCAATCACTGAAATAAAACGTGCTAGGGGTGCTCTATCTCAACGTATAGCGGCTTCTGTAGTCTATACCAATGAGCGTACATGGAGGACTTACGAATTAGGCAAGTCCAGGATGCACCCGTCAATGTGGGAATTATTCTTGATAAAGGTTGACAAGGTTTAATTACCCTGATAGAATACTTACACATTAGGGGGTGATATGGAAATCTTAATCGGTGCAATATTGGCAGCTTTTATTCTCTTTGCGGCCTGCATCATATGGTGGAAGGCGTATCCAAAAGAGATGAAAGACTTGGAGTGTTCGAGATGTTTTTGCAATGAGACTTGCTCGAAATTGAGGGAAGAAAAGAAACCATCTGGACGTAAACATTTCGTGGAGGATTAAATGAACACAGAACGACCACAGGAAAATGGAGACTTAGCATGCCCCTAGAATTTTACATAGTAGTAATGATGAAACGAGGGGAGGTTTTATATCCTTTGTCTGGATTACACCTACGCCGAGAGGACGCAGTGCAAGCGCTAGAGAAAATAACCAAGCCATATTCAAGCTGCAACCTTGGAATTGTTAAAGTAGCCCTGCCGTATGAGATTGAAATGGAGGATTAACATGACCGACAATAAAGACGCAGCACTGGAACTGGCGAAGGGGTAAATAAATGTTAAACGGAAAACCATACGAGAGTTACAGTGAATATTTTAATTGGAAGGGAATGCGATATAGATGTAATTGTGTTACAGATAAAGCATATCCTTATTATGGCGGGCGAGGAATCACTGTGTCCGATGAATGGAATTCTTCATTTGAGGCTTTTATAAAAGACATGGGATTTAAGCCATCTAAAAATCATTCTCTTGACCGGATTGATAATGACAAAGGGTATTCAAAAGAAAATTGCAGATGGGCAACAAAAACACAGCAAGTTATAAATACAAGGATACAAAAAACTAATAAATCAGGGATAAAGGGTGTTTTTTACAGAAACAGGGATTTGAGATGGATTGCATCTATAGATTTTAAAAATGAAAAAATACATCTAGGCAGCTACAGGACATTATTTGATGCTGCTTGTGCAAGGAAATCGGCGATTGATGGGCATAAGCTTATAGGGAAAAAGTTGCAACATAGAACAAGGTGGTATACCTCCCATGACTGGTCTGACTGGATTGATATTCCCACTGTGAAGGAAGAAAAATAGGCATATAACGTATGAGTTAAGGGGCTGTACGCCCGATGAACTATGAACGGAGCGATGAAGATGGAACAGTCACAAACTGAAAACGACGACGCTGGCGGGCAGTCCCGCTTGACCGTAAGGTTAGAGCGCCTCGGCAAGAAAGCATGGACGCGCAGCATGAGTGAAGAAGTGATTTCCGTGCTTTGGATAATCGCTGCCATTCTCAGCTTCGGTTTCCATTTTAACACGATGGGATGGGTTTGCGCCATCAAAGCGTTGATGGACACATTGACTGCGATCTGGTTTGCGTTGCGTGAGGCCATAGATAATAAGCGCCCAACGTGTAGTTGAGGGGCTGCACTTCTCAGCAGTCCGCTCGAACGTAGGGTTATTCCGTACTTGACTTGTGACATGTCACATGCTATAATGGCCATGTAACTTAACAAAGGAACAGATCATGAAGCACAAGAAAATTGAGCATTGGGACGATGAACGGTCAATCGGCAACAGCCTGATTGTGACACTGGTAAAGGGGTGGCGGTTTGAAGAACGCGGAGAGCATGTGCGGGGATTTGATACAAAGCGCGAAGCAATGGCCGAAGTGCGCGGAGCGAAACTGTGTGACTGCGAGCAGTGCAAATGACGGCAGCGCCAGCGGCACAGCGCAAGGCCGAAGAACGTGAACGCAAGCGCGAAGCTGGATTAGTGCTGGTGCAAGAGTGGGTACATCGGGATGACGCCGATCGGCTGCGGAAGTACGCGGCCAAGCTACGCAAAGTGAGGGCGCACAGTGAGGCATAACGATAAATTAAGGGGCTGCACCATAGAGAAAGGATAACAGAGAAATGAACGACCAGACTGAATTGAATAATGAAAGCCGCGCAGAAGGGCAGTCCCGCTTGAATGATGTGTTGGGCACTAAAGTTGATAGATACCTGCTACTTTCTTGTCTATTTTTAAAACAAGAAAACGAAAGGAAATTAATTTTCTATGCAATTGCAAAAAATATGATGCATAAGCGAGGAAGAAAAGCGCGGACACAGATTCGGGCCATACCGTCAAAAGCGCTGATACGACATCTTTCAAAGAGGGTGCCCAACGTGAAATTAAGCGGCTCCGATAGGAGTCCGCCTTGAATGGAGGGTTATGCGCCGGTTTTAACAAGGAATGGAACGATGAAAGAAGAATTCAAGTTTTACCCAAGAGGTCTGGCAGGCGGAAGAAATTTTTACTCTAGACCTCCGTGCGAATTTAAAGGATGCGGAAAGCCATCAGACTTTATTGCCGAAGGAACGAAGGGAAGCGTTCTGTACTCGTGCTGCGAAAAACCGCATTCTGGGCTGTCCCGCTCGAATGCAGGGTTAGGCTCTGCTGGCAACGAAGAAAGGACAAAAACATGATTCGCAAGACCGACAAGTTTTTGAAACGCCGCGCAAGGGTTTGGGAACGCGGATGGGCCAACAGTGACAAGGTGACTGAGATATATCGGCGCGAGACGTGGTGGCTGTTGTGGCTTATCCCGCTGTATTCGCGCGACACGGTGATCGACAAGGCGCGCTGATGACAAAGAGGCATAACGTGGAGCTAACCGGGCGCGCTGCGCCTGACCGATAAATAACACATCACGCTGGCCGCGCTCCGGTTGAGCGTAGGGTTAGAGGGCTGAACCATGAGTAATTTTATATGCGAGAAATGCGGGAAACAGTGTATAGATAGCCCTCTCGGTTACATCACTGGCTGCGAACATTACCCGCCAGATATGCAGCGACTCCCCCCGGAAATGGAAAAGATATTATATGACAACTTGTGGGAATTATACGAAAGCGATGATAAGCCCTCTAACGTCAAGGTAAGGGACTGACGCGCTTTTGCGGCAGTCCCGCTTGACCGCCGGGTTGGGCAGCATATGAAAGGGAGAAACATGGAACCGACGGATAAACAACTGACCGATTTATGGTTTTTGATTGATGACTACACCGGCGAAACAACGGTTGGCGAACGGATGCGCATGGCGTGGGATTTTGTGGCGCACGAAACCGGAAGTACCAAGCTGATTGAAATTTCGGATGCGGCGCATAATTTGTGCCGTGTGAAGGGGCGCCACAACAGCGAGATTGCAATGCGGAGGTTGATGCTGGCATGTGGATTTGAAGTGCCCAACGTAAAAATTGAGCAGCTGCCCAACACGAAAGGATGAATGGAATGCTAAACGATATGCCAGAAGGACAAACACAATACGACAAAGAAGATGCTTCAGGGCAGTCGGCCTCGAATGTAGGGTTGGACATACACGATCTTTTAATGTCGTGCGGTGCTGCAAAACTAACTATCCTCGGACTACAAGATATTTACGCTGTACGCACTGAACAAATGCAGCAGATTATCGAGAAAATAAAATCGCATTACGGTGTGTCCAACGCCAACATAACCGGCTGAGTGTAACGAAGTCCGTGTTGATGTAACTGTTAGGCAATAATGGAGAAGAATGTGGAAACGATTGTTAGCTGTATTTTGGTGTTCATATGGTTGTCTATCGGATTTGGCACGAAAGCTGTGTTTAAAGCTGCGAATCATCCTGTATGGGATGTTCCACCGCTGCCGATTATATGGCCAATTTTTTTGCTCATAGCTGCATATGCGCCAAATTGGTTTGATGATGCTGCCTAACGTATGATATGCACCTTAATCGGTGTATATCCTAATAAACACACCTAATGGAGTAAATGATGAAATGGCATAAAGACAAGCAACCAAAAGAATCTGGCTGGTATATAAGGGATTATCGTGGCGTAGATTGCGGGAAAGATGCACCACCATTCAGTGTAGACGAATTTGTTACAAATGAAGACGGTTCATTTTGGTATGTGTGCGAATTAGATATGAATATAGGAATTTACAACATGAATGATGCCCGCTTCGATAACTTACCATGGGCTAAGATAAAGGACTACAAATGAGCTTTGCAAAAGACTGCCGTGAACGGTTAATCATGATGAAAGAAGGTGGTGTTAAAACATTCACCTGTTACGACTTGCTTTCAAAACATGCTACAAATCGTGAGCTGAGAGCGATACATTCTTACATCAGTGACCGTTGTGAAAATGGTGAACTCGCTCCTATAATGGAGCATGGTCAGCCTAAAAAGATTCGGCCATCGTTTGTACCTGAGTGGATACAGTCTAAAACAATGGTAAGGGTATATGAGTTTAAGACATTCGGAGAAAAGGTCAGGCACAATCAAAAACCATCAGAGCCAATTACCTTATCGAAGGCAGCAAAGAAAGTAGCAGTGAGTAAGTTTCAGGATGCATGGCAAGGTGTGTGGCCTGAGTTATTTAAGAATCCACATAAAGGGAAGCTTAAAATATCAGCATATCAAAAGGGGGTTTAAATGGAAGACTATACTTGCGAAGGGTGCGCTTGTGAGCAGGATAATGAAATGGTGAAGCAGAAGGTGAAGCTTGCACTGTTTATATTCGGTATGGCTGCTGCTCTTGGGGGTATCTGTGGGACATTGAGTGTATTGATGTTTATGATGGTGACACGATGAATGATTACTCAGAGATTACCTGTGATTTAAATAAGCGAGTTACTATTCTGATTAATACGCTTGAGCGCAAGGCTTATGCAGAAGCGTTAAACATGACTCTAAAGATTATGGGTGATTTGCTTAAATTGAGTGTGTGGATTACTCATAAGCCTACTTAGTGCATGATTTTTTACATGACCTGTAAGTCGTAATCAAGCTAGTGTACGCTCTGGTTGTGGATCCAAAACTTGAATCCTCTGGAGGATATATCTCAGGGCATTCTACAGTTGAAAATGCCACTGATGGGCATGTAGGAACATCTACTGATACTTTGCCGTATTCATATCCACCCAAGAAGAAAGCTATTACTACGATAGTTTCGATCATTTGAATAGCTCCAAGATAGATTGATAGACTTCGGGAGTGTGTTTGCAGTCTTGGTACACTGGATCGTGGTAGGTATGTTCTACCACCTTATTGTAAATAGTGGTGTTCTTAATTTGAATCTTGGCTATTTCAGCAGCCGCAGATTCTTGAGCTTTGATAGCTAGTTTAAGCATCTTAGCGTCTTGGCTTTCTTCATACCATCCACGAACGAACCAGCCAGCAGACAGCAATCCGATGACAAGACATATCCCGGCTATTAAGCGTGTACTCATTTATCCTCCAGCGCTTGAGTAGTTAACACCCTTAGAAACGCATTACCGACCGCTAGAGCGATTGTAATGTAAGCATATACATTACCTGCTACATAGGGCTGAAGTACATTAAAAACACCCTCAAATGCTGCTAGTGAGGCAACGATAGCATTGAACCACATTGTTTTAGATTTAAGTGCACCCTGTACCATATAAGCTCCTACGGGATAAATGTTCTTGTGCCTGACTTCGGCTGTCTAGTGGTTAAATGACACCATCCGTGGGTATAGTCTGGATGCTCGCGATACAGGTCATATTTGACCAATATTGCACGGGTTATCCAGTTGTCTAAACCTTCATCAGGGTCATATACGTCTACTGCCTTAGCCTCTTTGTGAGACGAGTTAGTAGCCCCTTGAGTGCAGGTAGGAAGCCTAAATCCCCCCTCAGTTGCACCCGATATTTGGCTGCCTGTAAATCTGTTGATTAGCACAGGCTTCCCAGTGGCTTCGGTGTACTCGTCTAGCAGTGCATTCACACGGGTTAGTAAGTCCATCGCATACCCCGCTTGCTCTGCTGAGTGAGTCCGGGTGATGAAGTATTGCTCTAGAGTTATCACTGGTCAGCCTTTTAAAAAGTGCTACGCTTCTTTGTTCAAAACTTATTTCACTGAGATGAGTCCGTGAGATACCATCCACACAAATACCCCTACTACGATTGCCCCTACCATCCATTTAAACTTCCCCACTACTGTTTCGCCCACATCTTTGTAGATGTCATCTTTTGCCTTTTTGATTGCTTTCTCAGCAGCTCTCTCGGCTATTTCTTCTATCTGGTCATCAGTTAGTTCATGCTTGTCGTACCTTGGACAACCCATAAAATCATTCTCCAGTTTGTCACTTACTCGTCTCCGGTATCCGTCGTACAACTCTTCCATCATCATCCCCTTTAATTAACCACAATGATTCTTATCAGCTGGATTTAGGAAGTGATTGCATAAGAAGTAAGCAATATCACCTCTCCATCCTGTGTCATTCCTGATTAGGTTCTTCAATCTGGCTGTTAGCAAGTATTCATCAGGATAACGTGGAACCTGCAAGAAGATAACAGACATGATGATGTTTAATCCCGCATCACGAATCAGGCCAATGAATAGGATGACGTAGAAGAAAGGCTTATTCGCCCAAGTAAATCCGCCAGCATCGCGAATCTCTCTGACCTTCATAATCGCAAGGAAGTAAACTAGCGTGATGAACATCCACTTAACTGTGAGGAATACATAGTCAAGACTAAGCTGAGAAATCAATTCGGCGATGGTTTTCATACAATGGCATCCTTTTGAGTACGGAGTGCGACGATTTGAGTGTCCAAGTCTTTTACTTTCTTGTAGCCGATATTGGCTGCGTATAGTTGAGGTTCGGTTAAACCTAATGCCTGAGCCTGTTGAACCGAGATAAGAAGCATAGCCTCGCGGACAAAGCGGTTCATGTGGGTAGCTGACTCTAGTGCATCAATCTGAGCTTGAATTGCGTCTCTTTGCTGCTGTGCTGTAGGTGCTGGCGGAGTAAGCATTACATCCGCTTCTGCCTTTGTAATTACAGTGTATGGCTGCTTGATATACTCAGCAGGGTCTATCCCATCATCAAGGACGTGGACTTGGTTATTTACGTTGAAGTATTGGGTCATGTTTTATCCTTAACGAAGTTCATACCAAGTATTTATTATAGGGGTGTTTGTGCTAGGCATCAAATAAGGAACACCAGGAGGAACAACTACATATGCCCATATGCCATTATTAAGTAGTGGTACTACTACAAAGCCACCTACAGAAAATGTTAACCCAAACGCAGCTGTGGATGTTGCTATTACATATATAGGCTTCCCTGTTGTATTATAGTACGTTGTTCCTACTACTCTACTACCAGTAACATTCTGCCAAGTCTGCCCATACCCCAGCGAACTCATCGCTGTTACAGCATTACCACCAGCACCTTGTACCAATGTTGGGTTACCCCAAGCACCGGCAGTGTTTACTACATCAACTACGCCTACAATTTTGTAAGCGACACCTGTTCTAGCAGTAGTTGAGTAAAATACGTTGTTAGCAGTTGCAGCAGCAGAGATCGCCGTGGTGTTGATTGTTCCAGTTTCGCTTAGGTCATTACCACCAGCAATATTGATACAGGCAAGTTCAACTGTTCCAGCGTTATCAATCGCTACTAAAACTATACGAGCCTGAACCGTAGTCACCGCACCCAACGTACCGCCAGAGGGAAGGACTAAAGATAATGCGGAGAACGACCGACTTACTGGAACGCCAGTAGTTAGAGTTGTTTGTCTAAATTGTATTGACCCAGCATCAAGACCAAACGTTAGCGCTCCTGATGCCTGTGTACAAGTAGTGCTGAATATTCCACCAACTCCAGTTCCAGCCGCTCCAGTAGACCCAGTTGGCCCTTGGGGGCCAGGAATAGGCATAGCCTCTTCACCATCAACACCATCCAAAGCAATACCCGGTATACCTTGTGGCCCTATCAATCCTTGTGGGCCTGTTGCTCCTGTTGCTCCTGGTATATGGAAACTGTCTTCTCCATTATCACCATCAAGTCCTGGCATACCAATATTACCAGGTACACCATTCGCACCATTGGCACCAGTAGCTCCAGTCGGGCCAACTCCCTTTATAGCTCCGGATGAATCCATGACATACCAGCCTTTAGAATCTGTATATCCTAAAGTGTCACTGACTTGCAAGATTGCATCTACTAATTGATAAGATGTCCCGTTGTCATTTAGATAGACTAATACAGTCTTGACTGCTGTATCTAAGTTATGGATTGTTATTCCATTAACCTTACGCTGTGTCGATGCAGCAGGAGCCGCAAGTATATCAACAAGTGTCGTTCCATTCGTATTTGACGGAGTGACACCTGGATAAAATGTAGTTGATGTATTATCTATCCAATCAACAACGACAGGCATATTTGCCGTTGTTAATGTGGTATTTAACGCAACTTGCAGCTTTCGGGTTGTTGTATCTAATATCATTTTATATCAGGCCAATTTCGCCCTCACCTTGAATCGACAATGATGTACCTGCACTAGCACCGCCAACCAAGAAGTCAGCAGCATCAAAACGCATAATTCCATACCAATCATAAGACGAGTTTGCAGCAACTGATTGACCTATGCCAATTACCTCAGTACCAGCAGCATTACCACCTGTCGCACCTTTCCAGAGAGAAAATGTAACAGCGCCAGCAGTTTTATTTACTATGCGAATATGTCGCAAAATAATATAAGGTTGAGTAGCTGTGAAACCTACAGGGCCAGCCAATGACGTAATATTCGAATTAAGGATATTGGTTGTCAGGGTAGCAGTTAAGGCCACTGGGCCGAAGTTGAACAGTTTATTTGAAGCCATGATGATTCTCCTTTACATTCTAAATGATACTCTTGTTAATACTTGCGGATGGGTTAGACCAGACCCTACAGCAGCAATAGTCTGTGATTGTAAATAAATATATCCACTTTCGCCATCTTCTCCATCTAATCCAATTCCCGCCATTCCTTGTGGGCCTGCTGGCCCTTGTGCACCTGTTGCTCCGGTAGCACCTGGATTACCTTGTTGCCCTGGATAGCCGTCTTGTCCATCCTCGCCATCTATCCCCGGAATAGTATATCCATCTCTTCCAACTATTCCGTTTATACCTGCTGGCCCTTGTAGGCCGGTCAATCCTTGTGGGCCTGGTACTGGCATACCGTCTTGTCCATCTTCCCCATCCATTCCAGGGATACCTATTGCGCCACGGCTAATAAAATCATTTACCTGTGAGGATTGAGCCGCAGTAAGATGGTAATATTGATTAACAGTCCCACCCTGCAAGCCAGCAAGTCCATTGTGATTTGTGGCTGAAGAAGATGAAAATAGTTGTGTAAATGCAGAATAAACCGCATCAAAAACTGTATTCGCTTTCTGATAAGCAACAAATCCGACTAATGACCCTAACCCAGATATTATTGACGGAATAGATGCTGGGGGTGTTGCATTAGCAGCCTCGGCCAAATTAGCATATTGTAATTCCCCCATCACTGCGTGTAATTCACTAGGAGAATCGTTTATTACATAAAACCATGTAACCCCATATTTATTATTACTTAATGTTGCAGGTGTTCCGGTATTATTATCATATACTGTAGTATCAATAACTTTTGAACTTGGAACAGTAGTCCATCCTCCAACTCCATCTCTATACCACATATCAAAAACATTAGCATTGGCAGTTCCTGCTATTGAGGTATCAAATGCAATATGATCAATCTGTTGGAGCATAAAGAAAAAAGTTCCAGCAGTTAGAGTAACAGCTAATCCAGATGAACCTATAATTGTCCCGCCTTCTGCATGAATGAATCTGGAATACTTCAAGAATAATTGACGTGTTTTCCTATTCCCATCTACATTTTGTTCTCTCGCATCTATCCAATGAAGAGAATTCCCATTCCTATGTACAACATAAGCAATACATTTATCAAGACAGTTAAATGATGCAATTGATGTACTCACATTAAATGTAGGACTTCCTGCATTCCAATCTATATAAACATAATTCGCAGCATTATCAGTAAGAGCAATATTTAACTGCGCTGGAGTTACTACACCGTATAAAGTTAAATGAGGATCAGTAGATGCCCTTAAAACAGCCACAGCAGAGCTTAATGATATTGTTCCATTTCCATTATCTGTTAATACAGCACCATCCACCACACCCGCTGACCATTCATGGTTCATTAATTCTTGCAATGAATACACATGAGCCATATTCCCTAATGAATATTTAGCAGGGAATGTTACATGGTCAAAATCATATGTCTGTGGTGGAGGAATAAATATTGGCTCATCAGTATCTATCTCTGATAGCAGAATTGGATTGGCAGGAATGTACTGCAAATCATCATGATGACGAGTTGGAATATCAGCTAGATTAGCACCTGTTTTATCTACGAGTGACCAAGCTATCCCCGCAGCAGATGATATGCGTTTCCACATCCGATACATCCAGTCATCGAATGAACGGTCATCCTTTTTAGGGGGCTGGGCTAAAGGAATCATCTCTTAGGCTGTGCTTGATAAGCTAGATTAGCTGCAAGTCGTGGGTTTTGTTTGATTAGTTCAGCAAACCTATTTGCGCCTGGAACAATAGCTGTTGCATCTATACCTTTTTGCGCCAATGTCGAAATTCGTCCGGGGTTTTTAATATTTACATTTTCCAATGCTTGTTTAGCAAGTTTTGGGTTTTGGATCATCGCATCCATGTAAGCATTACTTCTAATATCCTTGCCTTCTTTAATCAGTCTAGTCAGGAAAGATACTGCCTGCCCTGTTCTCGACAATCTATTATTAGTCACCATTGAAGAAATACCAGAAAGCATATTATTACGGGCTGCTTTTTGGACAGTATCCGATCCGGCTCCTTTGCCCAAATTTTGCAAATCTACTTCTTTAGCGAGTTCTCTTGCCACTCGATTAACGTTAGTCATTTGTTCAGGGGTAAGCACATCTTCCAATTGCTTGGACATACCTGTTTCGCGCTTAATCATAGCTGGAGCGTTTTCCAAAGCCCTGAAGAATGCGGCCTTAGCTTGGGCGGGGTTTGCTCCATATTTAGTCGCCTCGCCTACCAATGTAGAAAGTAATTTCTGGCCTACTTGCATCTGGTTGATAGGCTTGCTCATCTCTGCATATTGTTTTACTGCATTACCATATGCCGGAGAGATACCAGGTTTATTTTCAGTTCCGACTATCGCATCCATGAGGGCGCGTTTAGTAGAACTCAAAGCAGCAGCAGAATGAGAACCTAAAGCTGTATTAGCTACGGGTCTATTCAATTGGCTATCAATCGCCAATTTCATATAATGAAGACCTTTTAGCGATTGCATTGGATCGCCTATATCTTCACCATAGGTCGCAGCAAGATTTGTAGCATCTCGTTTTGCTGACTGAATAACAGGATTAGTTTTTAACTTTTCGAGTTTGGGCGAAAGCGATATTTCTGCTTGACCAACTCCACCAATGCCGCCAGTTTGTAAATTCCTACGAGCATTAGCCGCCATTTGCTCGGCTTGTTGTCTTTGCAAATCAGACTGAAAAGCAGGTTCATACATCGCCTTGGCGGATTCGTCTCTAGCCTCGATAGCGGCTCTCAAAGTCTCCTCGTCTTTGGCAAGATCATTTAAAGCATTAACTCTTCCGGTTCTTTGGGTTTCATAAGTCTGCTGATATACTTCTGGAGCCACCGCGCTTCTAGCGCGTTCAGTCGCTGCGATACCAGCATTTTTACCTGCCTGTCCTAATGTATAAGGGGTTCCTGAAACGGTTTCGCCTTCGCTTAGAGCTGTATCAATAGCCTTTGCGAGTTCTTCTTTACCGCCTGCTTGTTCTGCAAGTTTTTCAACCGCTGCTTGTTCTGGGTTCTTAAAAAACGATAATTTGTCAGATACATAACCTACAGGTGCAGTTATTGCTTTTGCTGTCATTGCCAAAGGATCAACAGCAGCGCCAGCCTTGGAAAGCTGAATCCCTGCCTTCTCTAACAAAGGAAGCTTAGAAACAGCCGCTCCACCACCAGAAAGCACTGTTGCGGCATCAGCCATCACTCCTGCTGGATCAGTTGCTAGGGCTTTCTTAAATCCTTCCATTGAGCCATACTTCTGCTTGTAGTAGTCTCCCATTTGACCAGCCATTTGTTGCTCTTCACTAGGCTTATTAATCTGTCTATTAAATGCAACAAGTTCAGGATTAACCATCCCTGCTAGTTTTTCAGTTCCTGCCTCGCCTGCTCCTACAATGGTTTTAGCCAGTCCTGTAGCTGTATCAATCGGATGGATTACCGTTGATGCAACATCACCAACCATCTTCCCTACAGATGGAACAAATGAGGTTAATGCGCCAGTAGCTACATCACCCCATGACTGCGATTGAGGCGGTATAGTCTCCCCACCAAACTGTTTAGCAAGTGATGAATAATCAACTCCTGATTGGCTGGCTTGAGGTGGTTGGCTTGCACCCCCGAACTGTTTAGCAATAGCAGCGTAATCTGTCATAATTACATTCCTATGGCTTTACGGAATGCATCAGCAGCGGCAGGACTTGGAAAATTATGAATAGACCCATCAGGGGCCGTAACACTATTTCCTGATTGCCTGCCAGAAGGCAATGACAAAGGAGTAATTTGAGGAGTTATAACTTGCGCTCTACCTGCTCTTGTCTTCAATGAATTAAGATACATTGGAATAGCATCAAGTTTTTGTTTCTTTGTGCTTTCATCATCCCAATAATTAGGTGTCAATTCTGCAATTTTTTGTGCAGCTTCTTCTTTGTTTACCCCTGCACCAGTTGCCGCCCTTAACAAAGCTTCTGACATTGATGATGATGCTTGCGCGAATCGCTGTCTTTCTGGACTCTGTACCGCCCCTTTCATGCTGGCAGGCAATAATGCCTCACCAAGTGAAGGCGTAGCAGCTTTATAGCTAAGCTGACCTGTTTTTGGATCAATCATTGATTTAGTCAGATTCTCATAAGCATTTTGAGCTTGGTTGAACCATCCAGCCGCTTTTGCTTGGTCTTCTGTTGGTGGTTTACCAGCTCCAGCTGGCATGCCCTGAATAGGAACAAATCTTCCTTGAGGATTATCGGGGGTTGGGGGATAGACATAACCACCAGCCTCTGCATTGAATACTGGTTTTTGTACACCTTCTCCACTTACAGCAGCTTGCCTTTGTTTAGTTTGAGCCAAAGTATCAGCAATCTGAGCTTGTAAATGCTGAGCTTGCAAATTCTGCATATTCGGAGCTTGGCGCATAGTGATTAACTTACCTTGACCGGGTATATAATATTGGTCAGGCTCTCCCTTTACACCAATTGCAGTATCGCCGCCATAAGACATGGTTCTTGTTCTATCTAATCTTGGGCCTTGATTGACAGATGGGCCAAACTCTACAGGTACATCACTTCTTCCACCCTGAGGGCTTAGATATTGACCTGTGCTATCAACACGTATGGTATTCATTGGCTGACGCATATCAACTTGAGAGCCATCTGCTCGTGTAATCCCCATTGGAGGAATTCGCGGTTGCATTTGTGGTTGTGTAGCTTGTTGTGGTTGCATCTGGGGTTGTGCCATTTGCCCACGAACAAGCCCAGTCAGTGCGTTGTTAGGCTGACCGTTCAAACTTACTCCAGATGAATCACCCCCTATCTGTTGATTGAGTAAATAGGCGTTCACCGCATCCTTATCGCCTGTCTTTATTAAATCTACGAGTGCATTAGCCATGATTAGTTACCATGCTTGTGTTCGAGTTGAAGGTGCCGAAAGCATACCGCCAGTAGCCGGCGGTTCATAATAACCAGTAGAAACGCCAAACTGTTGAGCACCACGCATTAAGTCTGATAGTCTATTAACTTGTCCACCGTATTCTTGAGAAGCCATCCCTTGACCGTACTTAGCTAGTTCAGCTAGTACGTTACCAGAGCCAAGCATTCCTTTAGCTGCTGCGCTTCGGTTAATCGCTTGCTCTCCTTGATCTTTGGCAAATTGATAACCAGCAGTTTGCTGTATTTTTGAAGGGTCAGAAAGAATACCTTGGAGTTGATTTTGATAACCTGAAAAGTCTGCGCCTGTCTGTTGCAGTCCTTTCATTTTAAGGTATCCAGGAAGATCGTTTACAACTTGTCCAGTTGAGTTTTTCCAGCCTTGCCCTGAATTATCCCATTGGCCACCAACTCCGCTATAGGTGGTTTTTGCTGGGCTAGAAAATGTAACTGGCCCACTACCCCATGTCTTTGCGGCAGTAGTGCTTAAAGATGATGGGTCTAATCCAGAAGTGTTAACCCCCTTTGGCCCACCATACAGATCATCCCATATACTCATAATCTACTCCTTGCTGTCATCTCGACAGTAATTTTACTGAATTATACCACTTCTACATCAATTGCGCCTATTTGCAATGAAGTAGAATCTAAGTGTCGTATATCATAACTCCTGCGCCTATCAGAGCCTAATCTACGGATTACGGAACGGGTTGCAAAGAGGTTCACAGGGCGATATTTCGTGAAAGTAGTGTAATCATCACCAGAGTGTCTTACATAAGCATTTGCAGCTACTTTATTGCCGATAATTTCCAAACTTGCATACCGCTTAAGATTAATGGTTCCGCCGTCAATTTTACCTGTACGAATGAGCACATTTACCGGATTACCAACGTCTGAATAGGCAGTTTCTACCAATTCACACAAAGTACCGTTCGTCTCATGTTGAACTAAATCCCTGCCAAGGGCATTAACGTATTTAGTATATTTGAAGTAAGTCTCAGTATACGGAGTGGCAGTTATAGTGCCTGTTGCTGGTGTAGTAGTTCCCGCAGTCGTTTCAAATGTGAAGTGGGTAGCATCTACATATGATGATACTTTAATGCTGTTATAAGCTGATTGAACAGCTCCCGCTATATTTACAGGGTCGCCATCATTCAACCCATGAGCTGTGGCTGTGGTCACTGTTGCAGTGGTTCCTGATAGCGTGATGCTCGACACGCTCACCGCAACGCCAGCAGTTAAACTACTCCACTGTGTCCAAGTCTTACTTACTAGGTCAAAGACTAAGGTAATGTTTAAGTCTACAAGGGTAAGAACATAGAACGTATGACCGGCAATCTTTACACCAAAGCTGTAAATTGTTGCCAAAGTTGAAAGGTTTAGGACTCGTTCAATATCAGGGGTTGAGACCATTTGCTCTTGTAATCCTTGCATCATGTGAACACCACGCCCCTTTTGGCGGGTTTGTGATACCCAGAATAGTATCCCGTCTAAGTTAGCTACCGAATCACCATTAGCACAGCCAATGAGGTTAAATCCGTTTCCTACGGTCGAGAGTGGTGAGCCTGTAGCATTACCAGCATCGTAGAAAAACTCGGTTGACCATTCTTTAAAGGCTATGACGTAGTTCTGTGTTTTAGCTAGTGCCTTGCCTGCTCCAGGTTCAATCTGGGCAGTGATAAAGTTTAATGCATTCCAAGTTAAAGCATCATTAAGATTTGAGCCGTAAATGGTCGCGTTTGAATCCATCACGTAGAAAGTGGAGTCTAGCCATACGATACCAGGCACAGTAGTTCTACCTCCTACTGCCGAGATAGTCCCCGTTGCTGGAGAAGTTCCGCCAGCGAAGGCATAGGTAAATTGGTTAGCAGCAGGCACAGTTAAGACGGTATAAGTCCCATTATAAGCCGCTGGGGTAGCCCCCGATATAGTCACTGAGTCATTAACTTTTAATCCATGTGGATTAACGCTTGTGGTCGCTGTGGCGGTGGTAGTCACAGAGGTTAAAGTGACTGTATAAGTGTGATACCCAGGAAAGTTAACATCCGTTATCTGTGTAGATGTAGCGGTTGAGTTCGCATAAAACCATGCGTCATATCCATTTTTGAACATGAAGCCTAATGAGCTTGCCGAAGATGATGTGGGGCAAAAGCTGTAAGGGAGATTAGCTACGGTAACTGTCATGATTTAAAATCCAGTTGTGGAAAATACACAATGTGTTGTTTTATCCATTATTACAAAACCTTTCCCAACTCCATATTTTACATATGCCCATTTTTGTGAGCTAGGCAATGACATTGTTGTCCAATTTAATCCATCAGTGGATATGTAATAATTTGTTGTCGCTACGGTATCACCATTAACATACAACCATATACCATTACCTCCATCTACACCCAAGTCACCAGATGCGGATGATGGGATGGTTCCAGCAGTCCAAGTTAATCCATTATCTAACGATACCGCAACATTTGTAGATGTATCGAATACTGCTATTTTTGTTCCATTTGCCCTAACATTTCTCCATGCTCTAGAAGCTGGCAACGTCTTTGTTGACCATGTTATTCCGTCAGCAGATGTATAAATCTTATTGCTTGTTACTAATCCATCTGTCATGCAAAAAACAGTGCCATTCCAAGTTATAGTTGCATAACCAGCAGAAGAAATAACTCCTCTATTTATCCATGTTATTCCATCAGTAGATGTTGCGATGCCACCATTAGAATTTGATTTGCAAAAAACAGTCCCATTCCATGATATATCACCACCATCATTTAATCCTTGATTATCATTATATACATTCCACGTTATTCCATCAGTGGATGTTGCTGATGTTAATTGTCCTGTTCCAGAATCAAAAACACCGCAGAAAATTGTCCCATTCCATATTAAATGAAAAGCACCACTCATTAACAATGGATCTGAAATATGAGACAACCATGTAATACCATTGGTAGATGTATATGGTATTCCAGTTGTTACATCAACATAACAAAATATAGTCCCATTACAAGCGATTGGGTTATATTTAGTAATTGGCGGATTAACAATAATTCCCAATGTCCATAATTGCGTTGCAATTGCAGACCTATATACTCTGCTCCAATTGCTGCTCGGTGGTTGGCTATTTATATTATCATTGATAGCCCAATAATCTTCAAAATTTACAGATACATGGTCGCCAGTTAGATAATTTGTCCCGCTATTCCAACTAGTCCCTGACCCCGTATAAACTTGCATCGTATCTGCCCAAAACCCAATAAAATACGGAGTTGAGCCAATAGTAAACCCGATACCCCCTTGTGCTTGTCCAGTTCCTACTGCTATTCCACCTTGGGCAATAGGGCGCTTCCTTACTACACTTTGGTCGCCTTTTGTCTCTACATAGGAGTTGACTAGGCGCGCATCTTTACCCGCTGGTACTCCAGTGCGGGTTTTCAGGTCGCTTGCTATGGGTATTCTCACAATATCACCGTTTGCTGGAGTACAAATGAGGAGTTGTATGATTTCATCACATCACCGTTAATCACATACACGAGTGAGTCAACATCATAGATTGACCCTTGGGCTTGTCCTGTGGCGGTGGCGAGTACCGAATTAACCGCAGGACGTTTAAACACAGCATCATCGTTAACGAACGCATTAACCAGCTTAGCATCCTTTGTTAGAGTGCCATCACGGGTCGAAATATCGGAAACGATGGATATTCTCATCTTTTACTTTTCATCAATCCGACAAGAGCGTTTTTCTTTACCCCTTCGCTTGCCATCTTCTTAGCTGTAGCCTGTGGAATACCGCTAGATTTAGCTATCTTAGGGTCATGTGCAGCAGCTCTAAAGAGTGCATTCTGTTTGGCTGTATAAGGCATATTAGGCGGTGTAATTATTAGCTGAACGGTTAGCCACGGCAGAAGGCATCTGCAATACGTTAATCTCCAGATTACTCCGCTTCCACTTTCTTAGGCTATTAGCGGCTTTCTGTTTTACTTGTGAGTAAGCTGGCTGGGGTACGTTGTAACTATCCAGCAATTCCGCTGCCAAACAGTCAATAAGAGGTTTTTCTAATCCCATTGGGAGGGTTAGAGTAGTTGCCAGCGCCATAGATGCAAATCCAGACAAAGGAACTTGCCTAATCATCAGATGAAGCTCTGCGCCGTTACTGGCAGGCCATAGATAAAATCTGGCTATCTGTGAGGTAGTTTGAGGGTTATACCAGCACTTAGTCGGGTAGCCTTGGTTAGATTTAACAGGCTGAGAGTTGTACTCATCAAAGGCCGAAGCAAACCCGATCAAGAAGTCCACTCCACCCAATCGACAGAATGAAGCATTCTCAAGTCTTGGGGGCATTGCTGTGGTTATGTCCGCACTGACTAATATTGTTCCGGTAGCAGGGGAAGTTCCACCTGCGAAGGCATAAGTAAATGTCGTTGAGGTAGGAACTGACACAACAGTATAAGTGCCGTTATATGCTGCCGGAGAAGCGCCTGAGATTATTACTATATCCCCAACAATCCGCCCATGTTCTTGTGTTGTGGTCGCTGTTGCTACGGTAGATGCGCTAGTCAGAGTAACCGATATATCAGCACCTATCGTCAAGCTTTGCGTACCTGTTGCTGGGGTAAAGACAAACTCCCTCAAGCCGATGGTGGTTTGTGGGTCAAGCTGCCAATAATCCATCAGGTATGTCAGAGTAGACAATGCAAGATTCAAATCTGAACTAGCTGGAGTTGATGATGCGTCATCGTTAAGAATTGAGCTTAATGCGAATGTACAAATATCTTGTGCTGTAGCCATTTGACGCTCCTTTAATCAGCTTTAAGATAGCCCCTCGTTAAAAGGGCTATGATGAAACAGATTACACGTACAACTGAGCCACGCAGCCTTGGGCCGTTGTGAATGTCGATGGAGGTGTAATTGTTGCCGGGATTGTACCGAAAGTACCAGCAACAGCACCAGTCATCACATTGGAACCATTAGCAACTACAAATTTGTTAGTCGTAGCGGTAGTACCGTTAGACTGAACGCCAAGGAAATAACGGCCTGGAACCAGAGTAATAGGAGCGGTAAATGCACGATTCTGGAACACTGACACAGTTGCCGACAAAGTACCAGCTACAGCAGAGTTAGCCAGCAAAGCACCATCTGAACCATACAGAGCTACCAACATATTATCAGTACCGACTGTGGTTGTACCGTTCAATACGCCGATACCAGTCCATGTCTGGAGGTAAGGGACATATATTTCTGATAGGTTCATGGTTCCAGCAGTATGAGCAGATGATGTGCCAAGTGCGGTCAAAGCGACCACTCCCAACGCAGCATTAGCGCATACCAATGGGCCTTGATAGTAAGTAGGAACACCATACCCAGCATTCGGCTGAGATGAGATGTTACCTCCTTGGGTTGTAAATTGATCAGGCCCACCGTAGATAGAAGGCTGTGAAGTTGTGCCAGCAGCGGTAGCAAGACCTTGAGCAATAAGCGCCGATTCTGTGGAACTTGGAAGCGTTACTACGGCACCAGTTGCAAAATTACCATATGGGCGGAGAAGTGTAACTGACATGATTTAATCCTTTCGATTATTGTGGGCCAGATTGACCTTGTGGCTCAACTTTCCACGCAACCAGAGTGGTTGCTGTAGCAGTTGTGTTACCGTAAATCGTAAACGAACCAGCAGCAGCCACAATACGAGCGATATAAAGCAATGTACCATCAGCAGACGCTTGAGAGATATAAGCAGTGATGATAGACGAAGCGTTTACAAGACTATTAGTGATTGTGAGCGACCCAGCACCAGCGGCAAATGCGCAGATACCTTGTGGCACGTTAGCAACTACGTTACCTGTTGTTGTAGAGGCCACTGTTGAAGCCGTGGCAAGATTCTGAGCTACAAGGGCTGCTTCTTCAGCTACAGGCAAATTAATTACCGTGCTTGGGAGATAGCCTTTATAACCAAGACTGCTATTTAATAGAACTGCCATGATTTATCCTTTCGATATTAGGGAGAGTTTCCCCTCCCTATTAATCATTAAACGTTATATACCTTCACGGCCAGTTCTGGATAAGTAGCAGCCCAACCGTACAGCACGTCCAGACGGGTGATGTAGTTATCATTCACACCATCGTAGAAGGTTGTAGACTTAACAGTGAAGCCATCTTCAGACAGTTGCGACACATCAACCACTCCCTTGTTACCTGGAGGAGTCCACATTGGAACCATCGCCAGAGTGAACGCATCCTCATGGAAAGCATACGATGTGCCGTAAGCAGTCGATGCTGCACCACGAATAACATACGGAGAGCCGTTAGTTGGAGAAGCAGTCACGTTTTGGAATGGGCCAGAAGTTACCAGAGCTGGGCTTACAGGGATTGTGGTGGCACCTTGAGCAACATCAGCAGTCACTACGAAATCCATCAATACACCTGTTGACTGGCGGCTCTGTGGGTTTACAGCATAAACACCAGGCAGGGTAATAATAGTACCCTTTGTCAAAGTACCAGCAGCAACTGCTACTACAGTGATATTAGAACCTGTAATGCCAACGGCGTTAATGTTAGTAGCAGTTGCAGCGCCGTTAGTATGACCTACAGCGTTTTGATCCATGCTAATTTTGAAGCCCAAAGCATCCAGCATCTGACCAGAGCTATACTGGCTAGAGATTTTGGAACCTGGGTTAAACAGGCCAGCCAAGCCAGAAACAGCTGCGCCGTTCATAGCAGGGTTAAGAGTCATGTAACGATTAGCATCATCTGGAGCAGCCATTTCATTCAAGCGACGACCTGCATCGGTGAAGATTTGAGTCTGTGCCAGTTGAGTGGCTGGGATAGTACCAGCGGAGTTAATCAGGTTGAACACGTTATCATGAGCCATCTGCATACCTTGGCGGTCGATTTCGTTGATTACAGCAGCGGCAGCGGCTTCAATCTTTTTCTCAACTTGTTGCAGGTACAAACTACGCTCAACAGTGTTGAAGTTCAAATCAGTACCGCCTTGGCTAACTGTCAACGGTACAGTGGTCTCGGTAGTAGCTTGAGGCACTGCCACACGACCAGCGCGATAGGTATAACGAGGAGGCTTTTTGATGTTGATGGTAGCGCCGGGTGAATAACCACGAGATTGATTGCCAGCGAATTCATCTTCCCAAGTACGATTAACACCCTTCATGAACTTGTTGGAGTTCTTGAGGATAGCCAAAACTTCACGAGAAATGATACTACACGTTACAAGAGTATTAGACATGCTAAATTCCTTTCAAAAGTTAAATTACCTAGCCCATCGAGCGCCATTTTTGGCACGGTATTCCGCATATTCAGATACGGACATTTTCGACAAATCAGGTTCTGATTTTGCTCTGCCCTTACCAGTTATATCAGCCGGAGGGGGCGCTTTACTTACTTGCGGAGGAGCCTTTAGCTTTGCTTCTAGACGGTCTATCGCTTTGACCTGTTGAACAGGTGTCATTCGTGCGATTTCGGCAGCTTCTTTGTGATTATTTCCAAGGTAATATGCAATTGCTGCTGCTGCATCAGATTCCGCAATGGCTTGTGTCATTGGGACTGTGATATATTGCGCAGGTATGCTCTCTACAACCTCTTCATAGTCATCAAACTTATCTATGCCTTTACGAAGTTTCTCGCCTGCTGTTGCCTCATATTCTTGTTGAGCTTCTGCATCCCGTTGTTGCGCAGTCTTTTGTTGCGCTTGGGCTAGCTTCTGGTCAACCTTCCAATCAGTCAGCTTGTCGATGTATTCTTCGTACGTCTTAAAATGCTCTGGCTTTGGTTCTCCGCTTGACTGTTCAGGTTCTCTGCGCTGTTGTTGAGATTCAAGTTGTTCCTTGAGGTACTTGTTCTCAATTTCGGCGCGTATCTGCCTTTCCAGTTTTCGGGATTCTCGTGCTAGTCGTTTCTGAATCGCCTCATCAACCTCTTTTTGGGTTAACTTTCGCTCTTCTTCGACTTCCGCCTTGGCTTGTTCGTCCTCTGATTTCGGCGTCTCGTCAGGGGCTGGCGCTGGTTCTTTAGATTCCTCTACGGGTGCAGCTTCCGTTACTTCAACTACTGGGTCATTATCTGACATTTTTTAAACTCCGTCGGCCTTTCGGCACTATGGGACTGTTCTATCTTCTCGACAGTACATTCCAAACCTGACTTGCGGTCAGTGCGCTCACTGTATCACTACTGTGACATTTTTGCAACAACCTTTAACTTACAGGTGGTTGCGGGGTCATTCCACCTTGCGGCATTCCTTGATCTTGCGGCATAGGCTGTGGTATATCTTGAGGCATTAATTGCATTTGTGGCTGTTCTTGTGCTTCGGATGTGGCAGTCTCATAGATAGGAGGCTGTGCCAGCATTTGCTGTAGAGTCTGCATTACTACTGCCTGAATCTGCTCAGGAGTCGCAGCTACTGCCATCTTAGCCATGCGGTCGGTTTCAGCTTGATAGGCTTTAATCTGTAGTTCTAAGTCCTTGTGTTCGTCTTCTTCCTTGTACTTTTGCAGTTCTTGCTGCATCTGTCCTATTACTTGGTCTTGCTGCTGGATATGTTGTGAGGCCATGTCCATAGCTTGCTTAACTTGTGGTGGAATATCGCCTGGCTTTTCGTCCTGCAATTGAGGTGGCAGCATTTTAGCCATACGTTCAGCTATCTTGTCAGCATAAGGCACATCCAAGGACTTCATTACAATATCCCCTGCCACCTGCATCATTTGGGGGTTTTGCTGAGCAATCTGGGTTAATTGGGCAGCACCTTCAATCCGTTTGGTCATGTAGGATGGGCCAGTATCAATCGCCACATCATATGACCCAATAGTCGGATTGAATATCTTGGTTACGTCATCCACCCCAATTTCGGTGTATGCCTGTGAATGATTAGGGTCAAGTGTGGCGTGTTTCTGCTCACCATCAATTCCCATCAATCTTACTACTCGCTTAGTGTCCAGAATCTTGCCGGAGCAGATTAATTCAAGGATAACGCGAATCTCGTACTTCAATGCACGGTTAAGCGCATCCATGAAGTGATAAGTAGCTATCTCGCCTTGCATCTTGAGACGCTGGATACCAATACCACTAGAGGCTTCTGACTTCTGCCCGAAGTTAGCTTGCTGCTGGCCTGACGCTGCGCGCATTTGTTCTACAGAGAGTTGTAGCAGTTGAATCTGTGCAGACGGTAGCACGGCAGGCATTTGGCGCTCTGGCTTAGGGATAGGGTTCCCAGAGTCGTCTACGTGGTTATATGGTAGATATGACCTATTCTCAAGGTTAGCCTTCTCCCATATCTGTTCGTAGCCTTCCACTGCATCAGCAGGAGCCATGTAAGGGATTTTGTTCTGCAAGGCAATGGATTCTACAGTTGCCGAATAAGCATAGTTAACCATTCTAGCTGGGTCTTTTAGGTCGCGAACTAGACCTTTCTTGACCACTTCGCCATTAACCATCATTTCCTTGCCAACGACTTCAATCACAGGAAGTATTGACCCTACCCAATCGACAGAAGATACAGGATCATCGCTATTACCTACTAGCTTATGGATTTTCCATTGTTTGCGCTTGCAAGGGCGAGTTTTAAGCTCTCCACCTTCAACCATCTGTTTTAGTTGTGCCAATACTTCTGGAGGTATTTGACTGCCATACTCAGCGGTGCCATCTGGAAGTTGATAGAGAATATCATCTATAAACTCCACACAATAGTAATCGGCAACCCTGACGGTGTCTTCTTTTACCCATCCGCGTACTTTATCCTCAGTCCAGCTCGTAACATCAATATCAGGCCATAGGCGCTTGCATTCATCCTTTGTTATGTCTTCAAAGACGAACCCCCATTCACGGTCTGACTTGTCCAGTTCTTTGTAGAAAGGATCAAGGTAAACCATACCAGGGTCTAGAATTGGCTTAATCTGGATAGATTGATTAAATGAGCTTGAGTCTTCATAATCTGTAACAATACGCCAATAACCTTCACCGCCAGCGATAGCGTGTTCAGTTGCTATATTGTGAATGTCCTCTGCGTTTGAGGATGATTGAATATTACGAATTACATCGCCTAGTATCTCTGCCGTCTTCTTGTCTGCGAAGTCATCAACAGGAGTAACTTTACCTGTGGGAGGGTTTTCTCGGATAGCGTTAACAATTTGGTTAACGTGCTGGGCTGTTACATTGATTGTTAAGCAGGGTCTGCGCTCGATTGTTGAGCGTTGTAGGGCGATATTTTGAGGCCATTGCCAGCCATTATCCGAATCAGCCAGATAGAACTTTGTATCCTCAACGGCTTGAGTTTTTGTCTGTGAATAAGCAACCTTAGCTATTTCGTAGCGTTCTTTCGCTTCAACTACAATGCTGTCTTTCGCTTCTTCTTCGGACGTTTCAACTTCCGGCTGATCGTTTTCCATTATTACCTCGCGTTGTCATCTCGACAGGCTTTCTCAGCATTAAAGGCTTCGGTTCTTGCTGAACCTTAATAAATCCAAATTTATTATACCACAATTCTAGCTTTTCATTATCGGGTATTAAAATCAAGGTTTTGCCGCATTTGTCAGCCTCATCAGCAATTGCTTGCATAAGTTTAGAACCATGCCCTTTGCCTCTCATGCCTGGCTCTGTTATAACGTTAAATACTTCCCTAACCAATTGCCTTAATTCTACAGGTAGCGCCATAGAATATCTCAACTCACACTTGGCTGAGTCGTATTTACGTTTTCCCAGCATGTCATTCATAATTTAGATGGCCTACCTCGTTTGGGAGTCTTTACAATTATTTCCTCTGCTGGCTGTTTTATGTCAACCATATCACAGCGTGTCATTTCTGCAACAACTTTAGCACCACCTACTATTTGCACATCCATTATCCCAGCATCACAGAGTAATCGAGTGATTTGGTCGTGAAAGTGACTGCATTCTGCGCATTTAATCATGTTCCCATCCATGTGTTAGATTCAAGATACATTTCCCCAGAATTCTGGCTTACTTTCTCTCGTTTCGTTTTAATTGCTCTTCTTGCGCCTTCACAAGCATACCTGAGCGCATCTATCATGTGGTTGTCCTTATCAGCAAGGATAGGTAGCACAGTTCCGGTTAGCTCATCTACTTTGTAGCTATACAGAGTTAGTTCGTCAATTGTATGCAAACACCTAGGATGCACGACAATGTCAAAGCTCTTGAGGAACTCAACGCCCTCTTCCAATGACTTTGCTCCCTTAATCGCTGCCCGTATCTTAGGGAAGCCATTTTTTTGCATATGGCTGATAGTCTCAGGTCTTGCGCTATCTGCTGTAATAGGCCACTTCTCGGCCTCTGGAACACCCATAAATAGCTCTGGCAGGTTGACTATCTCACAGCCTACTGAATAGGCTTCATAGTCTATATAAATCCTGTTACCGTCTATGCTTGCTCTAATCAATACGGAAGGGTCAACACTAAACCCCCAGTCTGCACCAAGCCTGAATATAGTACCCTCTGGCCTTTCAAACTCTTCTACCTTCCAGTTCTTGAATACCCTAGATTCCGAATTCCTTTGATACCCGCCCAGCCATACATGGGCATACTTGTCTAGGTCACGGCGTTTGTCGTATTCCATTTCCTCTCTTAATACATCAGGGAAAAGTGGGTTATCCATGTAGTTAGCTTCTATTACTATTGCGCTTCGTGGCTTTTCTACCCTTAACAAGAGGTCAATCGGGTCAGTATCTTTATTCGGGTTCCAACTAAACCATAACTGACTGCCTTCCTTGCGGATTGTAGGACGGAGTAAAGTCAAGCTCTTGTCACTGGCGTTCTGGGCTTCTTCAAACCATGCACGATCAAATCCTTCCAATGACTTGATTGAGTCAGCAGTATGATTCTGCATCCCCTCAAATATCGTCACTCCGCCGTGTTTAGATAGAATGCGCCTATCCTGGACTTCGAAGTATGCTCCAGCGTTATATTGGATGATCTTACCTTCCAAGAGTTTCTTGACTGAGAATTCAAGGGATTTAAGAGTTTCCCGCAGGCATACAAAGTCATATTTGCTTTGTACGTTCTCTTCTAGCCACAAGTCACCGAAGAAGTGACTTTTTCCGCTTCCCCTGCCTCCATGTATCCCCTTATACCTTGCAGGCTGTAAAGCGGGGATGAATACTCTAGGAGTTTGAATCTGGAGTGCTGTCATTCTTGTCGATGATTACTCGCTGGATTACGGTAAAGAGTGGGCTTTCTTCATCACCTGACAATTGGACTGATTGAGAGGGCTTTCCGTCAAAGGTATCTCTTACGAAGTCCATAGCTTTCTGGTCACCTTCTGCTGCTTTAGTTAGTAGAGCATTAAGACCAGTGCGGATACGGGCATGATCTTCTTGTACGCTGATCTTCCTTAGCAAATCTTCTACTAGCTTACCTTTCTTAGCGTTGGAATTACCTAGAGGTGCTGCCATTTGATTTAATCCTTACTATTTTGATTATAATAATCAAAGCCTAGATTCGTTCTAGTCCGTTTCTGTTTCTTTACTGTCTCTTTTTTGAGACACTTTGTCATATTCTAGGTTCTCTTTATTCCCCCAGATTAGCTCCCAATTGCTTTTGTACTTCTCAGTTGGGGCTTGTGACCGTATTCTTGTGCCGTGATAGCTATCTGTCGATTCTAAAACGTCATAGTTTGGCATAGGTCACCCATTGCCTTGTAATTTCATCCATTGTTCTCTTGGCATAACATCTTGCCCCTTCTCGTTTGCGTCAATAACATATGCCTGATAATCAGCATCAGAGGACATTGATTTAGCGGCTTGACCAAGCAAACCAGACCCCATTTGATTGGGCCTAATTGGATTAGGTCTTGCTATTAAGTTTGCCAATGCGTTCCATCCTGCCATGATTATCTCCTAGCGTTATAACCTGCTTTGATTATTAAAATAATAAACCACACTATTCCTACAGTTATGGTCGTAATAAATACCATTTGATTTAAGTCCATTATATCACATCCTTATAAAATTATCATTTATTGCTTGACAAGTTATCTTTAACTTGTTTATGATTCTATCAAGGTCAGATTGACCTGTCAACTTATCGGAGGCTATATGTTTGGAATTGATTTCAGTAAAATTGATTGGGTGCAATTGCTCATGGAGTTTGTTTGTGCTAGTTTGTTTCTGCTGGTTGGTTATTTTTATATCATCATGCTGTTTGTTTTATAAGGGGATAAATCATGACATACCGCAAATGTGGGTCAACTTGCCTTTTCTTCCGCTTTATTAAACGTGCAGTTCGCCATCTAAAATGGTCTAGGGTTCAGCCAATGGGTAGAATCTGCTGGAACTCCAATAAAGCCATTATTAAGCATTTCTCGGTTGGTCGGTATTGAGATTTTCTTTTAAGCGAGATAATGAATACTGAGTGATTTGTTCAAGCGTCAACAAATTACCTTCAGGAATAGTTATTTCTCGCTTATTTAAATATTCTCCAGACATTAGCTCATCTATTGAGGGTAATCCGTTATCCATTTGAAATTTCCTTATTAATATCGAATATTTTATCCATTTGTTCCGACCACTCGGCCTTTGTATATTTCTTAATTGAATTTACGGGGCCAGTCCAATGTGCATAACATCTGGTGCAGACTCGATTGATGCGTAGTTCTTGACTCCCAATATTTGACCATAGCGGCCATTTATAATCAAAAATAGCTATTGCTGGATTTTGGCAACAATTGTAATTAATCTTAATATCATCAGTCATTTTTCAATATTTTCAGCATTTTCTTATACTTCTCTTCTATTTGCTTCAGTTCTTCTACTGTCCATCTTTTTGATACATTGTTATTCTCTAATGCTTCAACTCGTTCTATCCCAATTTTTTCTATCAG
>JAQUMH010000016.1 GCA_028718185.1 Elusimicrobiota bacterium | reverse complement strand
TTCAAGGTTAAAATCAGATTTTCAAAGACACAGAGGCTTATCTGAAAAACATAAAATTGCTTATTTGAAATGGTATATTTATTTAAAAAACCATTAAAAAAACAACATTTTAGTACTATTAAGCCCAGGCGGAGAGTCTCAAAAAAATGCTGAATGTTGCTAATCATCCGGCGGTAAAAGAATCTTACGATGCTGCCGGGAAGATTGTGGACGCAATTCATGAATATGGAAAATCAAAAGGAAAACGTGTATATGTCGGGACATGGGCTGAGCCGGTAATCAATTACGAATGGCAGGCTCCGAATCTTGATTTTGTTACAATTACTCCTACACCGGAAGAAATATATAACAACAAATTTGATGAAGAAAGATGGAATAAGATAAATCTGAAAGTTGAAAATAAGTTTGGAAAAATACCGCGTTTTGTTTTCATAGATTTTGGGTGGGCTAATAACTCGCCAATGGATGTTTTCAGTCAGAGATTGAACAAAAAACAGCAAAAGGAATGGCTGGAAAAAGCGGATGCCTTTTTGCAGAGTAAAGGCATGATTTTTATGTATCCTGTTCGTGGCGGAGATTTTACTCCGGGCGCAAAAATACTTTCTTTCGGTAAGAATGCGAAGTATGACAGTCTTGCTCCGGAATTTCAGACTTATGAAACAATCAAAGAACTTGCAAATAACAAAAAGGCATTCAAATAATATAATCGAAACATTTCGGGTTATAGTAGTGTAAATTTGATTCAGGATACTGCGGGTTTTAATCTGCAGAGATTCAGGGAGGGGGTATGAAGATGAATTTTCTGTTTAGTAGTATTTTTTGGGGTAGTGTACTGATAATTCTCGGGCTTTCGTTTATTATCAGAATTCCGGTGTTCCGTATATTGTTTGCTATGATACTCATTTATATCGGAGTCAAGGTTCTTATCGGTAAACCTCTTTGCAAGATAGAGAAAAACACTGCTGTGTTCAGCGAATCAAAATTTTGTGCTTCAAGTTCTCCTAACGGGCATAATATCATTTTTGGCAACGGGACAATTGATTTATCAAATATAGATATTAAGGATAATTCTGTAACAGCAAAGGTCAATGTGGTTTTCGGGGCAGGAACGATAAAATTAAATCCTAAAATACCTACTGAAATTAGTGTTAATTCTGCTTTTGCGCGCTCTAAAATGTTAGATGGGAATATTATTCCGTTTGGAGAATATAATTACAAGTCGGAAAATTTTAAGGATAATGAAAATCATCTCAATTTACAGGTAAATGTGGTATTTGGTAATATGGAATTGGTTAAGAATTGAAAGCACAAGTGCTTACCCCTCACCTCTTTCCTCTCCCCACAGGGGAGAGGATGAAAATAAGATGAAAGGCGAAGTTTTTTCTTCCTACAAAGGGGAGGGTGAAAAAGAATATGAAAAGTGAAGTTTCTTCTACCCATAGGGGAGAAGATAAAAGATGAGGGGAGACTTAAAAACTTTTAAGTGAAAAAAATAATTTTTATTTTTATTGTTTCTTTGTTTGGGTGTTCTGTTGGGGTTAAGGAGTTTTCTGAGACTAGACTTTTGATGAATACTACTGTTGAGATAAAAGTTTGGATGTTTGATGAAGGACTTGCCCGGAAATCCATTTCGGCTGCTTTTAATGAAATTGCACGTGTAGAAAATACGTTTTCTGTATTTAAAGCTGATTCGGAAATAGCGAGGTTGAATAAAAACGGTTCCGGAACTGTGTCAGATGAGGTAATTCAGCTTGTAAAGGTTTCAAAATATTTTTCAGAACTTTCGGATGGTGCTTTTGACATAACGGTTTTGCCTGTTATTGAGTTATGGAAAAATGCAAAAAAGAACGAGAAAGCACCGACTAAAGAAGAAATTAATAATACCTTGAAACTTGTTGGTTCCGGGAAAATTATTATTGATGAAAAAAGTAAAAAAATCTCTTTTGCACAAAAAGGTGTAAAGATTGATTTAGGTGGTATCGCAAAGGGTTATGCCGTTGACAAGGCAATTGAGGTATTGAAAAAAGCGGGTGTCCAAACAGGTATGATAAATGCCGGTGGAAATATGGGATGTTTTGGTAAAAAAGTATGGTCAATAGCACTCCAAAACCCTCGTGACAAAAACAGTTTTATAACTACACTGAAAATTAAAAATAAAGCAGTTTCTACTTCCGGTGATTATGAGAGATATTTTTTTCTTGACAAGAAGAAGATTTCGCATATAATAAATCCATTGTCCGGTTATTCGGCAGACAATTCTATAAGTTCTACGATTATTACTGATAATGCAACTGATTCAGATGCATTGTCAACTGCAACTTTTGTGTTAGGTCCCAAAAAGGGGATTGAACTTGTAAAAAAATATAAAAATGCTGAATGTTTAATAATAGATAAAGAAAAGAGGATTTTTAAATCAACAGGATTTTCAAAATATGAATAGTTTTAAAGGCGGCATCCGGTTTTCTGTAAAAAAAAATACACCGGTGATTTTCATCGAAGAGATACCACTTCCTAAAAAAGTAGTCATTCCATTATTACAACACACTGGTTCACCTGCTAAAGAAATTGTTAAAGTCGGCGATTTTGTAAAAACCGGACAACTCATTGCTGAAGCTACCGGTTTTGTGTCCGTAAATATCCATTCATCTGTTTCGGGGAAAGTTTTAGCTATAGAAGACCATCCGCATCCTTGCGGGTTTGATTCTAAATCAATATTTATTGAATCGGATGACAAGGATGATGTTGTTGAGTTCAAACCAAACGACCCTGAGAAACTTTCACCGGATGAAATTATTGAATTAATAAAAAATGCCGGAATTGCCGGTTTGGGTGGAGCCGGATTTCCCACACACGTAAAACTTTCACCGCCAAAAGAAAACAAAATAGATGCGATAATACTGAATGGTTGCGAATGTGAGCCGTACTTAAACAGCGACCATCGGGTTATGATAGAAGAAACCATCAAAGTTCTTAATGGTTTGAAGTTGATGATGAAAATTTTCAATATCAAGAGCAGTTACATTGCAATTGAAGATAATAAAAAAGATGCTATTAAAAAGTTTGAAGATTTCACTGCAATACAAGACGATATAAAAGTAAAAATTGTTGGACTAAAAACTAAATACCCGCAAGGTTCAGAAAGGCAGTTAATAAAAACAATATTAAAAAAGGAAGTCCCGTCCGGGAAATTACCGAAGGATGTCGGTTGTATTGTTCAAAATGTACAAACAGCAAAAGCAGTTTACGAGGCAGTCTATGAAGGAAAACCTTTATACGAACGGGTTATTACGGTTGCAAGCAGCATTAGAAAAACTGCTAATTTAAAAGTTCGCATTGGTACCCCGATTTCAGATGTAATTAGTTATTATAACGGGGTTAAGGGTGATGCACCATGGCGAAAAGTCATAATTGGCGGTCCGATGATGGGATTAACGCAAAGTTCATTATCTGTGCCTGTTATAAAAGGGACAAACGGCATAATTTTATTAACAGAAAAAGAATCAAAACAACATGAACCTTCAAATTGTATCAGATGCGGAAGGTGTATAGTTGTTTGTCCTGCGGGTCTTGTGCCGACTACTATTTCACGGCTTGTTGAAAAAGAAAAATATAACGAACTTGAAAAATTTAGTCCGCTTGATTGTATGGAATGCGGATGTTGTGCATATGAATGCCCGGCGAAGATTCAGCTTGTGCAGAATATACAATTAGCCAAAAAATCGCTCACAAACAAATTTTCTTGAGTCGCTCGGCACCAACTCGCTCTGAGATTTGCTCTTGAAAGCGTAGTCGCAAATCTAGGCTCTGCGAAAATTTTTTGCTCGCTCACGATTAAAAGAGTTTTAGAGTTCGTGGAGTTCATAGGGTTTATAGGGTTTAAACCCTAAAACCCTATAACTCTATAACCCTATAACCCTACAACCCTTAAGAGGTTTATTTATGGAACATGCACCGAATATAAGGTCAGAACGGACAACGGCAACGATAATGTGCTTAGTTATAATTGCGCTTTTGCCGGCGGGTGTTTGGGGTGTGTATAAGTTTGGGATTCATTCTGCTTATATTATTTTAACTTCAATTGTCAGTTGTGTTTTGATTGAGTTTATTGCTCAAAAATTTATTTTTAAAAGAGATGTAACAATTGATGATGGTAGTGCTGTGCTTACCGGACTTCTTTTGGCTTATTGTCTTCCGCCTAATATTTTGCTTTGGCAGGTTGTTGTGGGTTCATTTGTTGCAATTTTTATAGTAAAAGAATGTTTCGGCGGGATTGGTTTTAATATTTTTAATCCTGCCTTAATCGGAGTTACAGTAGTGTTTTTAATGTTTTCTTACGCTCCAGCAAAATGGCATATTGACGGGGTTAGTCAGGCATCGCCACTCGTGGGAGTTGGCACTCAGATATCTTCATATTTAGATTTATTTATCGGCAATGTTTCCGGTTCAATCGGTGAGGTTTCAAAACTTCTTTTGATTTTGGGAGCTTTATATTTATTTTACAAAAGAGTAATTTCCTGGCATATTCCTATTATTTATATTCTGACTGTCTTTGGTTTATCATTTTTGTTCAAACAAGACCCGATTTTTCAGGTTTTATCAGGCAGTTTGATTTTAGGTGCATTTTTTATGGCAACTGATTATGTAACAGGTCCCCTATTTACAAAAGGAAAAATTATTTTTGGGTTCGGGTGCGGGTTATTTACTGTTTTAATAAGAAATTATGGTTTATACCCTAAAAGTGTTTGCTATGCAATTTTAATTATGAATGCTTTAGTTCTTTTAATTGATAAATATACTAAACCGCGGGTTTATGGAAAACAAATAGGAGACATTATGAAAAAGGTTTTTGGTCTGTTAATTTTTTTGTTAATTTCGGGAATGGGGTTTGTTTTTGCTCAGCAAAAGGATAAACCTGAGATTGGTGTTATTATTGGTGAACCGTCGGGAATATCCGGGAAAATATTTGTATCGCAAAAAAATGCTATAGATATTGTTGCCGGTTTCGGGTCCGGGCTAATGGTCCATGTTGACTATCTTTGGCACGATTTTGAAGCATTAAAAGTGAACGAAGGTAAATTCCCGCTTTATTATGGTGCCGGTGTAATGATTAAAAAAGAAAATTTCTATGTTCAGGGAAAGATAGGCATAGAATATCTCTTTGATACTAATCCGTTAGGTATATTCATAGAAGCTGCTCCGGCGATAGGAAATGATTTTGTGTTTCAAGGTGGTGTCGGGGTAAGATATAGGTTAAAATAAAAGAAATATTGACAAGTTAGGCACGCCAAGGGCGTGCAACTACAAAAATTGAAAATTCCTATACATAAATGCAGGCATAGCAAGCTATGCCACTACAAAAATAACATTAATGTAGTTGCCGACCTTGCTTGTCCGCCAAAGTATTATTGGTGGAGTCGGCGTTAGTATGTAAAAATTGATTATAAAAAGTAATAGAAATTAATTGGAGGGCGTGTGGTTTTTGAATTAAATTATGGCGAAGATATAACAGATGCCATAATTAGTATCTGTAAAAGGAAAAAAATAAATTCAGGGGTTGTTTTTTTTATTGGAGCAGTGCAAAAAGCGACACTTGGGTATTATCACCAAAATACAAAAAAGTATAAGAAAATATTTCTGAACAAACCGCTGGAAATTGTTTCGGGCATGGGAAATATTTCATTTAAAAATAAAAAACACTTTTTACACGCCCATATTTCACTTTCAGATAAGAACGGTAAGGTGTTCGGCGGGCATCTTTTTTCACCCACGATTATTTTTGTCTGTGAAGTTTTTATATTAAGAGAAAATAAAAAACTTTCAAGAGGATTTGACAAACAAACCGGACTTTTTTTATGGCAGAAGTTAAATTAAAGGCAAATGCAAAGGTAAATCTTTTTTTGGATGTTCTTAATAAAAGAAAAGACGGTTACCATAATATTAAAACAATTTTTCAGGAAATCTCACTTTCGGACGATATTTTCATAAGAGAAATCAAAAAAGGCATAAAAATATTTTGCAGCAATCCTAAAATCCCTACCGGTAAGAAAAATCTTGTTTATAAAGCAGCCGACTTGTTAAAAAAATACTTTAATATAAAAAAAGGTCTTGAAATAAAAATAAAAAAAAGAATACCTATTGGCGCAGGACTTGGTGGCGGGTCTTCTGATGCGGCAGCTGTGTTAAAAGGGCTGAATAAGCTCTGGAATCTTAAAATTTCCAAAAATATTATTATTAAAATGGCGAAGCAAATAGGAGCAGATGTCCCTTTCTTTATTGAAGGCGGCAGGTGTTTAGCTACCGGAATCGGTGATAAATTAAAAAAAATACCTGTTAAGGACGAGTTTTATGTTATAGTTAAGCCAAATTTTGAAATATCCACAAAATTTGTATATTCACGGCTAAAAGTGTTGACAAAATCAAAGAAAAAATATAGTATTAATGGGCATTATAACAGGTTGGAAGACGTGGTTATTCCGTTGTATCCTGAAATTAAAAGAATTAAGGATAAATTAGTTTTTTACGGCGCAGATTATTCTCTTATGTCAGGTAGCGGCAGTTGTGTTTTCGGCATCGTAAAAAATAAAACAACAGGAGGTGAAATAAGGAAGCATCTGGGTAAAGAAGGATATTCCGTTTGGTTAGTTCATGCTGTTAAGGGTAGCTGAGTTTGATGCTATCAGGAGGTACATCGTGGAGATTACAGAAGTCAGAGTTTTTTTGAAAGATGAAGAGCGGTTAAGAGCATATGTAACGGTAACATTTGACAATGCATTTGTTGTCAGGAACATGAAAATTGTCAAAATAAATGACAAACTAATTGTTTCAATGCCATCACGGAAAATGAAAGATGGAACACATAAAGATATAGCGCATCCCATAAATGCAGATATGAGACAAAAAATAGAAAAAGCAGTTATGGATGCTTATGAAAAAGAACTTAAGAATCCCACTGTAAGCAGAGCAAAAGATGCAAAAAGTGAGGTTCCTGCAGAAAGTAAAGAATAAGAATTAAAATAACAATTAATTTTTAGTTTTTAAAATATAATCCAAACATATCGGGTAGTTTTTTATACCGTCAACTTCTTAACAAATTTTAAGCGATACGAGTTAATACCGTAACGCTTTTTTAGTTTGTAGAGTAAAGGAAAATTAGATTTGGAAAACATAAATTTATAAAAAGTTGCACACAAATTAAATTATTAAAGTCGATATATTACTTAGCAATATGGACAAGTTTAGGATATTTATTTTAGCTTTGGGTGTATTTTTCTTTGGTTTTTTGGTTTTAATAGGGTCGATTGCAGGCATAGCCCAAATGCTATTCATGATACTGATTTACATTTTTAGAAAACAGTTGAGATTTGCACTTCGCCGAATTGTTAAAAGAGATTTTATTACTATTATTGTTGTTGGAACTCTTTTTGGTTTGACTGAAGAAGTATTATGGTACATGATAGATCCAACAACATTTAGTAGCCTTTATGTTGATCTGGCTTCCACGTTTCCTGCATATTTAATTTTCTATCTGGTTGTCTATGCCCTTGCTAAATGGCGTAGAACTACACAAAAAAAGGCGTTTTTATATGGAGGAATATTCGGATATATTTTTTACTTTATTGTCGAAAGTGGGTTATTCGGATTTCAGTTTGGTGTTGTTTCTAAAGCGCCACTATTTTTACTGTTGATATGGGAAGTAAACAACTTCTTTCTAAATGGCTTATTAGTGTGGTTTCCATTATATGTTTCTGATATATTGTTTGATAGTAATTGTGTAGTGTAAAAATACTTTTATTTATCCAGAATTATAGAACAATTTTGTTACTAATTTTCTAAAGTCAATGTAGAGTTTGCTTTTTGTTTTTCAAATGTTGACAAGCAACTATTTGTTTGATAAAATTACACTCAAATGAATAAAATTGCAGTGACAGGTAAGGGCGGTGTAGGTAAATCAACAATTACTGCAGCTTTAGCTATTGTTTTGAGTAAAAAAGGGAAAGATGTCTGGGTTCTTGACTGTGACCCGGATGCAAATCTCGCAACAATTTTAGGATATCCCCAGCCGGAGAAATTACAGCCGGTAATAGAATTAAAAAATATTATCCAGGAACGCACCCAGTCCGGCGGTGACGGTCCGGCGGTTTTTTTTAAGATGAATCCTAAAGTTGATGATATACCGTCAGAATTCTCTGTCGAGTATAAAGGTATTCACCTTCTTGTTTTAGGAAAGGTCAAACCTGCCAGCAGTGGCTGTTTTTGCCCGGAAAATGCTTTTGCAAAGACGCTCGTAAGCCATCTTTTACTTAAAGAAAATGAAGTGCTTTTAATGGATATGGAAGCGGGTATCGAGCATTTAACCCGCGGGACAGCAAAAGCGGTTAATGTTATTCTAATCGTTACGGAACCGACAGCACCGAGCGTTGAAACAGCAAAACGGATAATTTCTCTCGCAAGTTCGCTAGGTATAAAGAAAATTTCAATAGTTGCAAATAAGATTCGTAATGAAAAAGACAAAGAATTCCTTAAACAAAATTTAGGCGAAGATAAAATAATTCAATACATAGCATATAACGAAGCATTTGAAAAAAATAGGGGTATAATTTCGGATAAAAGTGAATTTTTAACAAAAGAAATAGAGAATGTGGTTACCAAATTGGAGGGATAGATGAGTGGTGAAAATAAAAAAACAATAGATTCAGCAACAAAAGATATGTTAAATGTATCTTGTCAAAAAGCAATTACTACAGCGTTTGATAGGTATGAAGCAATGGAACCGGAATGTGGGTTTGGGCAACTTGGAGTATGTTGTAGAAATTGCGTAATGGGTCCTTGTAGAATTGACCCTTTCGGCGAAGGCAATACTGAGGGAATATGCGGTGCGAACGCCGATACAATCGCCGCAAGAAATCTTGTCAGAATGATAGCCGCAGGCGGTGCAGCCCATACCGACCATGGCAGGGATGTTGCGCACACTTTACTTAAAACAGCTGAAGGTAAAACAAAAGGTTATGGAATAAAAGGAGAAGAAAAACTCTTAAATCTTGCAAAAGAGTTAAGCATAAATACAGAAAGTAGAAAGATTGAAGAAATCGCTCATGACGTAGCTGAAAAATTCCTTTCAGAGTTTGGTCAGCAGGAAGGGGAGTTGGATCTAACACACCGCGCTCCACAAAAAAGACAGGATCTCTGGAGAAAAAATAAAATTATGCCGCGAGGTATTGACAAAGAAATAGTAGAGCTTATGAATAGAACTACAATGGGAGTTGATAGCGATTATAAAAATATACTTCAGCAGGGGATGCGGGCATCACTATCAAACGGCTGGGGTGGAAGTATGATTGCTACCGACTTGCAGGATGTTCTGTTTGGTTCCCCTACTCCGATACGTTCCGTATCAAATCTTGGTGTAATAAAAGAAGACGAAGTAAATATAATTGTTCACGGGCACGAACCATTACTGTCGGATGTTGTCGTTACCGCTTCGCAGGATAAAGAACTTTTGGAACTTGCAAAAAGTTACGGTGCAAAAGGAATAAACCTTGCGGGTATCTGCTGTACTGCAAATGAAATTCTAATGAGAAGAGGTATACCGATTGCAGGTAATTTCTTACAGCAGGAACTTGCCATCATAACGGGTGCCGTTGAGGTGTTTATTACTGATGTCCAGTGTGTTATGCCTGCGTTAGGTAAACTTGCCGGTTGTTTTCATACAAAAGTAGTTTCGACTTCACCGAAAGCAAAATTTCCGGGTGTTGAACACATAGAATTCTCAGAGGAAGAAGCACTGCCGATTGCTAAAAAAATTGTCCGGCTTGCTATTGAAAATTACAAAAATAGGAAAAAAGAACTTGTTAATATTCCGAAAGAAAAGATGGAATTAGTCGCCGGTTTTACAACTGAATACATTTTTAAGATGCTCGGAGGAAAATATAGAGCTACATACAGGCCGCTCAACGATGCTATAATTTCAGGACGTCTGCGTGGTGCGGTTGGAATTGTCGGTTGTAATAATCCTAAAGTGAAACACGACTGGGCGCACATTGAACTTACAAAAGAACTCCTAAAAAATGATGTTCTGGTTGTTACAACAGGATGTTCTGCAATTGCCTCTGCTAAAGCAGGATTACTTCTTCCTGAGGCAGCAAAAAAATATGCAGGAAAAGGTCTCCAGGAAATTTGTGAAGCAGTCGGTATACCGCCTGTTTTGCATATGGGCGCTTGTGTTGATATTTCAAGGATTTTAACAACCCTTTGCAATGTTTTAACTGAAGGCGGATTAGGTGAAGATATTTCCGATTTACCTGTTGCTGCTGCAGCTCCTGAATGGATGTCTGAAAAAGCGGTATGTATTGGATTTTATGCTATTGCATCAGGTATTTATACGGTTTTAGGTCTTCCGCTCCCTATTATGGGTGGAAAAAACCTGACAAAGTATCTAACGGATGATATTGAAAATATAGTAGGCGGAAAATTTGCGTTTGAACCCGATCCGATAAAAGCAGCAAAACTTATAATAGAACATTTGGACAAAAAACGTGCAGCGTTGAAGTTAAAGCCCATGATGTACTAACGCTCGGGAGCAAACTTCTTCGAGACGCTCGTTAGAACTCGCTCTATCATTTGCTCCTGGAAAGAATAAGTCGCAAATTTAGGCTCTTCAGAAATTTCTTCCTCGCTTCGCGATTATAAGATGAGAAATGAAAGGCGTTCATGTGTTCATATGTTCACATGTTGTTAGGTATAACAGCAGAACATTAATAAGATGAAACCTGCCTGCCGGTAGGCAGGGATGAGGGGAAAATTATAAGATTCTGAGGTAATGTATGAAAAAGGTTTATTGTAATGTTACTAAATGTTTAGGGTGCAGGAGTTGTGAAATTGCCTGTGCTGTTGAACACTCAAAGGGGAAAACGCTTTTTACTGCAATTTCAGAAACGCCGCTTCCTGTCCACAGGAGAAAAGTCCAGGCAGTTGAAGAAATAATTATTTCTGATGCCTGTCATCACTGCGAGGATGCGCCTTGTATAACAGCTTGTATGTCAGGTTCAATGTTCAAAGCGGAAGACGGTTCTACCCAGCATAACGAAGATAAATGTGTAGGATGCTGGATGTGTGTAATGGTTTGTCCTTTCGGTGCGATTTCCCGCAGGAAGAACCTTGCAATAAAATGTGATTTATGCAAAGACAGAACTGAAGGACCAGTGTGCGTGGTCTCCTGTCCGACAAAATCGCTAACGGTAAAATAGTTATAGAGTTCGTGGAGTTATAGAGTTCGTGGAGTTATAGAGTTCGTGGAGTTATAGAGTTCGTGGAGTTATAGAGTTCGTGGAGTTATAGAGTTCGTGGAGTTATAGAGTTCGTGGAGTTATAGAGTTCATAGAGTTATAGAGTTTGTAGAGTTTAAAAACCCTACAACCCTACAACCCTATAACCCTATAACGCCATAACCCTTTTAAGAGGTTTATTATGGAATATGTGATAGTTGGGTCTTCGGCTGCGGGGGTTTCTGCGGTTGAAGCGATAAGGTCAGTTGATAAAAGCGGAAAAATAACGGTTATTTCGGATGAAAACTACTCAATTTATTCAAGGTGTGTTTTGTCTTATTATCTTGCGGGGATGATGACTGAAGAAAAACTAAAATATCGGGGGGAAGATTTCTTTAAAAAACATAATGTTGATTCAATAGTTGGGAAAAAAGTGGAAGCAGTGTTACCCGGTAAAAAAATTAAACTTTCTGACGGGAAAACTTTGTCTTTTGATAAACTTCTAATAGCGACGGGTTCCCGTTCAAAGATGGAAAATATTCCCGGTGTTGAAAAAGACGGTGTATTCGGATTACGGAATATAAATGATGCAAGAAAAATAGAAGAGCGGCTTGGTAAAACAAAAACAGCGGTCATGCTCGGGGGCGGGCTTATCGGGCTTCGTGCCGCGTATGCTTTGCATAAAAGAGGGCTAAAGGTTATTGTTGTTGTTAAATCAAAACATATTCTTTCACAAATGCTTGATGAGGAAGGAGCCGGTTTTATACAAAGAAGAATTGAAAACAAAGGGATTAAGGTTATCACGGGTCTTTCGGCAAAAGAAATTACAGGGGATAAAGAAGTATCCGGCATAATTCTTGAAAACGAAGAAAAAATTGACTGTCAGATTGTGGTTATAGGTAAAGGTGTCCAGGCAAATATTGAACTTGTAAAGGATGCCGGTATAAAAACCGAGTGGGGAATTATAGTTAACGAGTCGTTGCAGACAAATGTTACTGATGTTTTCGCTGCCGGTGATGTCGCACAGACAAAAGATTTAGTTACAGGTGAGTCGACAATAAATGCTCTTTGGCCTAACGCTGTTATTCAGGGGAAAATAGCCGGACTTAATATGGCAGGGAAAAATATAAAATATGATGGTTCTTTAGGTATGAATTCCGTTGAATTTTTTGAACTTCCCACAATTTCATACGGTATTACTAAACCAAAAGGTGAAGGATACGAAATACTTGTTAAAAAGAATGATGCTCAGGAGATTTATAAAAAAATTGTTTTAAAAAATAACAAAATTGTAGGGTTTGTTTTGGTAAATGACGTGGATAATGCAGGTGTTTATGGTTCGCTTATCAGGAAAAAGATTGATGTTTCATCTATAAAGGAAGAATTGTTAAATAATAATTTTAATTTTGCTAAAATTCTGCCGTTAGTTAAAAAATATAAAGAAGAGTTTGCTGAAAAAGAATATAAAGAATTGGTAATGTAAAAAAATGCAGGCATAGCAAGCTATGCCACTACAAAAACAACATTAATGTAGTTGTCGTAGACCCTTGGCGTGCCTAACTTGTTTCGGAGGAAAAAATGTCAAAGATTGTTGCGGGTGCTGTTATAAGAGGTGCTAATAAGATAGTTAAAGAAGCGGAAGAATTCTTGAATAAAGCTATTTCTGAAAAAGGAGAATCGCAAAAAGTAGAGTTTCCTGATACTGCATATTTCTTCCCGATGGCGTATGCATTGTTAGGTACTGAAGTAAAAACACTTGGCGATATAAAACCTGTTTTGCAGGAAGCAAAATCACTTTTACATGACGAGCCTACACAGGCGATATGGCTGCCTTACCTTGGCGACGCTTTGGACTCAGGGATTGCCGCGCTTCTTTCGGAAGAGATTATTATGGGGCTCCGCTATCTTTACAACCAGGAACCGCAGCCTGATTGTAACGGATTTTTTTCGGATACTATTTTAAGGCAGTTGGGAATACAGCTTGTTGACGGCAGAATGCCCGGAGCTGCTGCAATACTTGGTGCGGCGCCTGATAACAAAACTGCAGTTGAAATAGTAAGAGAACTCCAAAAAAGACAGATACTTACTTTTGTCGGTTCATCTTCTAACCTGCCTGGCGGCAAGGCAGGTGGTAAATCAATTATTGACCAGCTGAAAGAAGAAGGGGTGGAAATGGGTTGGGATACTTATATAGTTCCGTACGGCAGGGATACAATTTCAGCTATTTACCCGTTACACTGGGCGATAAGAGGAGCTCTTACTTTCGGCGGTCATAGAAAAGGTGAGGCGACGAAGTGTTTGAAATATTGTAAAGAAAGGGTTTTTGCTTTCGGATTAACGTTAGGACCATTAGATGATATTAAATATGCAACAGGTGCGGGTGCAATTGATATGGGATTTCCTATAATTGCAGATACTGACATACCGGAAATTCGTCCGTCAGGAATCTGTACCTACGAGCATTTGGTTAAAGAATTAGATTATAAAAAGATTGTTCCTGTTTGTATTGAAGTTAGAGGTGTTAAGGTAAAAGTTTCGGAAATTCCGATTCCGGTCGCTTACTCAGCTGCGTTTGAAGGCGAAAGGGTGAGAAGAGAGCAGACATATCTTGAGGCGGGTAGTAAATTTTCAACCGCGTTTGAATATGTCGCAATAGGGGATACGGACAAGATTGATGACGGCAAAATAGAAATTATCGGGTCTGAAATAGATGATATTAAAGAAGGTTCTGCAACTCCGTTAGGAATATATGTTGAAGTAGCAGGAAGAAAGATGCAGAAGGAATTTGAATCAATTGTGGAAAGGCAGATTCATACATTCTTAAACGAGGCGCAGGGTGTTATGCATACCGGTCAACGTGATTTGATATGGCTCAGGATTTCAAAAGAAGCCAAAACAAAAGGTTTTAAATTAAAACATCTCGGAACAATAATTCACGCAAGAGTACACGAAATTTTCGGGGCGATTATTGATAAGGTCCAGGTAAAGATTTATACAAAAGAAGAAGATATTAAAAAATTATTACCGAAAGCCCGCGAAGCGTATAAGTTCCGCGACGAAAGAATAGGCGCTATGACAGATGAATCAGTTGATACGTTTTATTCCTGCACTCTCTGTCAATCCTTTGCACCTAACCATTTATGCATTGTAAAACCCGAACGGCTTGGGCTCTGCGGTGCTTATAACTGGCTTGATTGCAAGGCGTCGTTTGAAATAAACCCGACAGGACCAAACCAACCGGTAAAAAAAGGTACTGTTTTGGATGAAGTGCGTGGTGAATGGCAGGGTATAAACGATTGGGTAAAAACAAAATCAAATGGTCACCTTGAACAGTTTCACGGGTATTCAATTATGACATTTCCCGAGACATCCTGCGGTTGTTTTGAATGTATAGGCGCAATTGTTCCGGAAGCAAACGGATTTATGATTGTTAATCGTGAATTTTCCGGAATGACACCGCTTGGTATGTCTTTTTCCACGCTTGCGGGTTCTGTCGGCGGCGGTAACCAGACACCGGGATTTATGGGTTTCGGGCGTCTTTATATTACTTCAAAGAAATTTATTAAAGCAGACGGCGGGTTGAAGAGAATTGTATGGATGCCGAAAGAACTAAAAGAGGCGCTCGCAGATAAACTTAAAGCCCGTTGTGCGGAGGAAGGAGTTCCGGATTTCTTTGATAAAATAGCAGATGAAACAATAGCAACAGACACGGAAAAACTGCTGGAATTTTTACAGAAAGTGAATCATCCGGCGATTACGATGGACGCGTTGATGTAAAAGGTCGCTCGGGAGCTTGTCTCGCAGAACCGTGTCCAGCCTGTGCTGGCACTCTCACTCGTTCCGCTGAATGTTTTAAGCGGAACTCCGTGAAGTTCTGCTCAACAACTCCCTCGCTTCGCGATTAAAAAAAGGTAGAAAAGATATATTAATCGCTCGGGAGCAAATTTCTTCGAGACGCTCGTTAGAACTCGCTCTGGCATTTGCTCCTGGAAAGAATAAGTCGCAAATTTAGGCTCTTCAGAAATTTCTTCCTCGCTTGCGATTAAAATAGTTTTAGAGTTTTAGAGTTCATAGAGTTTTAGAGTTCGTAGGGTTTAAACCCTAAAACCCTATAACGCTATAACACTATAACCCTAAAACCCTATAACTCGATTTTTTTTGGAGGATTTTTATGGCTTTATCTGGTCTTGATATTTACAAAAATTTACCTAAGACAAATTGCAAAAAATGCGGGTTTCCGACTTGTTTGGCATTTGCTATGGCGCTTGCTGCTAAAAAGACATCTTTGGATAAGTGTCCGGATGTTAGTGAGGCGGCGAAACAGCTGCTTGAGTCGGCGTCACTTCCGCCTATGGCGACAATTACAATAGGGGAAGGTGCAAAAAAGGTAGAAGTCGGCGGTGAGACGGTGTTGTTCCGTCACGAAAAAACATTTTATCATCCGACTGCAATAGCTGTTGCCGTGTCTGATAATGAACAGAATCTTCAGGAAAAAATTGAAAAAATAAAGAAACTCAACTTTGACCGGGTCGGGATGATGGTTGGAGTAGACCTTGTAGCGGTTAAAAATGATTCTAACGATGCCTCGAAATTCGCGGCTGTATCAAAAGAACTATCGGAGAAAATACAATTACCGTTAGTTCTTGTCAGCAAAAATTTACAGGCGATTGAAGAAGCATTGAAGAATGTTTCACAGAAAAAACCGCTTGTTTATTCAGCAAATGAACAAAATCTTAGCCAGATGGTTGATATAGCAAAAAAATATAGTGTTCCTCTATGTATAAACGGGAAAGATATTGAAGAAATCGCAGCACTTTCACAAAAAGTTACTTCGGCAGGTGTTAAGGACATTATACTTGACTGCGGCTCAGGTGACATATTAAAAAATGTTCAGGATTTCACGCAGGTCAGGCGGTTTGCTCTGAAGAAAAATTTCAGACCGCTTGGTTTTCCTGTGATTGCTTTCGCAAAAGATGTTGCTGAAGCGGCAACTTATATAACGAAATATGTAAGTGTTCTTATTGTTGAAATGGATAAACCTGAGGAACTTCTTCCTCTTATTACTTTGCGGCTCAATATCTACACGGACCCGCAGAAACCGATAATGATGGAACCGAAGCTATATACTATAGGAAAGCCGGATGACAAATCACCGCTTTTAGTTACAACAAACTTTTCGTTAACATTTTTTACTGTTTCGCCTGAGGTGGAAAATTCAAAAGTTTCTGCATGGCTTTTAGTTTGTGATGCCGAAGGGATGTCTGTCCTGACCGCGTGGGCAGCAGATAAATTTAACGCTGAAATTATTGATAACTGGATGAAAAAAACAGATGTAGCGAGCAAGGTAAGTCATAAAAAAATAATAATTCCTGGTTACGTTTCGGTATTAAGCGGGAAATTGGAAGATATAACCGGCTGGCAGGTTCTTGTAGGACCGAAAGAAGCGTCGGGAATACCGAAATATTTAAAGACAGTGTGGAAATGAAGTTATAGGGTTATAGAGTTGTAGGGTTATAGGGTTAAGGATTTAACGCTATAAACTCTAAAACTCTACAACCCGATGAACGCTATAACACGATTTATGGTGTGTAAAATAAAATTTTTACCTTATAACAAAGTTGTATCTGTACAAGAGGGGACGGATTTGCTTACTGCTGCTATGATGGCGGGTATACAGATTTATAATTCCTGCGGCGGTGAGGGTGTTTGCGGGAAGTGCAAGGTCAAAGTTACAAAAGGCGAAGTTGTTACTGATTCACCGGCGCTCACTAAAAAAGAAAAAAAAGACGGGTATGTTCTTGCCTGCAGGACGAATTGCAAAGGGCATATGGAAGTATTTATTCCTGAAGAAGCCCGGGTTGGAAAAGCTGAAATTTTAACAAAAGGAACAGTTACTAATATTTTCACACCGGCGGAACCCGCTGATATAAAAACCGAGGTCTTTAAAGAGAATATTTTTAAGCATAGTCCATTTTTAGCCAAGTTATATCTTGAATTACCTAAACCATCAATTGATGATTCAACAGCTGATTTAGAAAGAATATTAAGAGAGATAAGGAAAAAGGGAATAGATAATCTGGTTATGCAGATGGGGCTTTCAAATATAAAGAAACTCCCTTTGCTTCTAAGGTCAACTGGTTTTAAGGTTACCGTAACGCTTGGCAATAGGAACGGCACAACTGAAATTGTTCTTGTCGAACCGTCTGATACATCAAATAAAAATTACGGCATTGCAGTTGATATCGGAACGACTACAATTGTTACCTATCTTGTTAATTTAAACAACCAGGACGTTCTTTCTGCAAAAGCAATTTATAATCCGCAGGTTTCTTTTGGTGAAGATGTAATTACAAGAATAATTCATGCAGAAGACCCGGCAGGTTTGGACCGTTTACATCACTCAGTTGTTGATGTAATAAATGATTTAATTATTTCGCATGTAATTGAAAATAAAATATCGCTTAACGATATTAACTGTGTTGTTTGCGCGGGAAATACTACGATGATACATCTTCTATTAAGAGTAGACCCGTCAAACATCAGGCGGTCTCCGTATATTCCGGTGGCCAATTCGTTCCCTGTTATTCGTGCATCGGAAGCAGGGATAAAAATAAATCCAAGAGGGCTTTTGGCAACCCTTCCGAATATTTCTTCATACATAGGCGGGGATATAACAGCGGGGGTTTTGGCAAGCGGAATCAACAGTTCTTCGGGACTGACGCTTTTTATTGATTTGGGTACAAATGGCGAGGTTGTTTTAGGAAATAAGGATTTTCTTGTATGCTGCTCCACTTCTGCGGGTCCCTGTTTTGAAGGCGGGGGTATAAAAAACGGGATAAGAGCACAATCAGGTGCAATCGAAAGTTTTGAATTGAATAATGATAAAATAAAAATAAAAATAATCAATAATGAAAAAGCGATAGGTATCTGCGGAGCAGGTATAATTTCTATAATTGCAGAACTTTTTAAAAAAGGAATTATTGATAAATCAGGCGAATTTATACAAAAGTCTTCAAAATATTTAAAGAAAACCGATGAGGAAGTAGAATTTTTCGTAACATCAGAAATTTCAATAACGCAGGCAGATATAAAAAACCTTATTCATTCAAAAGGAGCGATATTTTCCGGTGCTGAGGTTTTAATTAAAAAAATGGGATTTGATTTTAATAATCTTGACCGTGTAATTATTGCAGGCGGGCTTGGTAATGCACTTGATATTGAAAAATCAATTATGATAGGTCTTCTGCCGGATTTGCCGAAAGAAAAGTTTATATTTATAGGTAATGGTTCCATAACCGGCGCCAAGATGTGTCTTCTGTCCCAGGATGCTATGAAAAAAGCGGAAGAACTTGCGCAAAAAATGACGTATATTGATTTAAGCGAGAATTCCGAATTTATGAATAATTATACAGCATCCCTGTTTTTACCGCATACGGATATGGATTTATTCCCTAATGTAAAATCGCGAATAGGGAATCACGAATAAAGGCAAACATCACGAATAAACACGAATGACAACTTTGACTTTATTCGTGACAATTCGTGATAACATTCGTGATGTGTTATTAGTGAGGTGTTAAATGGATAAAGTTATTGAAAAGTGGGCGGGTAAGGTTTATGAATTAACTATAGGGGCGACAAAAGAAGAAGGGGGGACTCGTTCAAAAAAAGTGAAGATAGGCGGGCTTAACACGCTTCCATTTTTATATTTTGAAGGGACAATTCCTAATTCGCCGGTAGTTGCTATGGAAGTGTGGGATGAAGAACCGGCTGAATGGCCCGATGTTCTTAAAAACGAATACGGGGATGTCCTGAAAAATCCTTCTCAATGGGCGAAGAAATGCGAAGAGAGCGGTTGTGATTTAATATGCCTGCGACTTAAAAGCGCGGACCCGGACGGTAAAAATGCTTCAGCCGCTGATGTTTCAAAAACAGTAAAAGATGTTTTATCGGCGACAACACTTCCTTTGATAATTATCGGTTGCGGGAATAATGAAAAGGATTCTTCAATTATAATGGATGTGTCACAGGCGGCAAAAGGCGAAAATTGCCTTATTGGTATGGCCGCAAAAGAAAACTATAAAACATTTACCGCTGCGGCACAATCAGGAGGACATTCTTTAATAGCAGAGACGCCGCTTGACATAAATCTTGAGAAACAGCTGAATATTTTAATAAGTGATATGGGTTTCGGGTCTGACAGGATAGTTATTCATCCCAGTACCGGTGGTATTGGTTATGGATTTGAGTATTGTTACACTATAATTGAAAGAACACGGTTAGCAGCATTATCAAACGACAAAATGATGTCACAACCTATAATTACGCTTGTCGGTCAGGAAACATGGAAGATAAAAGAATGCAAAGCAGATGAATCTGAAAAACCGGAATGGGGACCTCTGTCAAAAAGAGGAATTTTATGGGAAGTAACAACTGCTATCGGTTATCTTCAGTCAGGTTGCGATATTCTTGTGATGAATCATCCAAAAGCAGTTAAAGAAGTTAAAAATTATATAAAAAGATTAGAGAAATAAACGCGAATAAAAGGCGAATAAAGAGGAACAACGCGAATACACGCGAATAATTTGCGACAATTAGCGTTAATAATGGAGGTATACAGTGAAAATACTTGTTTTGAGCAGTAGGATTTATTCGATTGAGTATGAAATTTTCGAAATGCCGGAAGAAAAAGAAATATGTAAAGGTATTTTAGAAAATATTGGATTTGAGCAAGCTATACTAACACGTACGGTAAATGGAAAGATAGAAAAGATTGTTCAACCGATTCTTGACCATCAAAAAGGACTCGAATGGATTATATCAATAATAACAAATTCTAAATGTGGATGTGTTAATTCAAAAGATGATATTTCTGCCATAGGGCATAGAGTTGTTCATGGTGGTTGGACATTTACAGCTTCTGTTATAATTGATGAAAATGTAAAAAAAGAAATTTACAAAGATTTTGAGCTTGCCCCGGTTCATAATCCTTATAATCTTATGGGGATAGAAGCATCTGAAAAACTTTTTCCGGGTAAAAAAAATATAGCTGTATTTGATACATCGTTTCATCAGACGATACCTGAGGTCGCTTTTAGATATGCACTGCCTGAACGCTTGTATCTTGAATATAAAATTAGGAAATACGGGTTTCACGGAATTTCGCATAAATATATTGCAGAAAGAACAGCAAAGATACTGAAGAAAAAAACTGCAACAATGATTTCTTTTCATTTAGGTGCAGGTTGTAGCGTGTGTGCTATTAAGGACGGAAAATCAATCGATACTTCAATGGGTTTTACGCCGCTTGAAGGACTTGTAATGCCTGACAGGCCCGGTGATATAAGCGCGGGTATTCTTCTGTATCTTTTAAAAAGCGGTTGGTCGTTAAGTGAACTTGAAACTTGCCTTAATAAAGAAAGTGGTACGTTCGGAATTTCAGGAGTTAGCAATAAAATGAAAGAAGTTGTCGAAGAAGCAGAAAAAGGCAATGAAAAGGCGAAACTGGCTATAGATATTTTTGTTTATAGAGCAAGAAAATATCTCGGCGGCTATTATTTTCTTTTGAACGGAGAAATTGATGCGATTTCGTTCACGGGTGGAATTGGAGAAAACTCGCCTCTTATAAGAGAAAAAATACTTGAAGGTTTTGAAAAATTCGATATAAAAATTGATTCTAAGAAGAACGAAAAAACAATCGGCATTGAAGGTGAAATAGGGGTTACAAATTCTAAAATAAAAATATTGGTTCTTCCGAGAAATGAAAAGATTTTGATTGCAAAAGAGACCATGGAACTTGTTAAAGGCGGGAAGTAGAAAGCCCGCCCCACCACTAATACTTTAGCGGGTTTGACTGACACTAAACCTTTGGCAAGGCAAGTGGGAAGTAGAAAGTAGGAAAGGTAGCTGCAAAGCGAAGCTTTGCCAAAGAGGGAATTAGTACCTGTTCCCATTTAATCCCCAAATATTCTTCTATGAAAAAAAGAGACAGGAAAAAGGGGACGTTGTTAGATAATTAGATATTGATAAGAAAATGGGGTATTTAGGATAAGTTTGACTTCTCAATAATCCGTCAGAAATATTGCATCGAAAACTTGAAGTGATTTTACCAGATTTTCTTCTCAAGTCTATAATTAAAGGGAATGGGAATATAAAATTGAACAGGAGAACAAAATGATAGATAAAAAACTTATAGAAATTGAAAACAAAATCATAGAATTAAGAGGACAGAAAGTAATTCTTGATAGTGATGTAGCAAAACTTTATAATGTAGAAACAAAAGAGATAAATCAAGCAGTATCTAATAATTCTGATAAATTTCCTAAAGGATATTTAATTTTATTAGATAAAGAAGAATGGTCTGCTTTAAGGTCAAAATTTTTGACCTTAAAGAATCAGGGTAGGGGAAAACATGTAAAGTATATTCCTAAAGCATTTACAGAAAAAGGACTATATATGCTTGCCACGATTTTGAAAAGCCACAGAGCTACCCAAACGACAATATACATTATTTAAACTTTTGCAAGAATTAGGAATCTTTCGCGAAACATCAAAGCATTAACAACGGTACAAGACGAACAACAAAAACAAAATTTACTTCAAAAGAGTGGCAAAATTATTGGTGAACTTTTTGATGATAATCTGGCAACGAGTGAAAAAGAGACAACAATAGAACTGAATCTTGCTGTATTGAAAGTTAAACACACTATCAAGAAAACAAAGAAATAAAAGATAGTAAAAAAGATATAAAATCAAAATGTTTGGGGAATTAATGCCTGTCCCCATACCAGAACTAACAGTGCAATTTCATGAAATATTTGTAAAATCATAATGTCATGTTAATTGCAATAATTGTTGCATTTTAGATTTGCGATGATTACTCAATGTTTGAATGGAAGTTGTTCAAAAAATAATTGAAAACATAGATAAATAGAAAATGTGAAGCGTTGTCCAAGTATTTTTTGGACTGGATAATAAAAAAGTGGTAAATATAAAGTAAAATCAGGAGGGATAAGACATGAAATATTCAAAGATTTTGCCGGTTTTCTTACTGCTTCTTGCACTTATGCTGGCTTTGCACGCAGACGAACTTAAACCTAAACTTGAAAAGATATCCCAAAAGCTCGCCGATACTGCTTCGGCCAAGGGCCTATCCGACGTTACGCTTGCCGTTTTCCCGCTGCAATCCGATGAAAAACTGGAGAAGAAAAAAGTAAATTTCGCCACTGGCGAGATACTGACCTATTACCTGCTTAAGACTGGAACCTTCAAGATGGTGGAGCGCACCCAGATTGAAACCGTCATGAAAGAGCAGAATCTGGGACTATCTGGTGCAGTGGATTCAAAGACCGCGGCAGGCATAGGACAGATCCTGGGTGCGAAACTGTTGGTGATGGGTAATGTCATAAAACTGGGGAGTTCCTACCAGATAACAGTGAAGTTGGTAGACGCAGTTACCTCGGAGATGATCTCTTCTGAAATAACAGAAGTTCCAGTTGAGACCTTTGACAAGGAAGCAGCTCCCTATCTTATACTAGTACCAGAATATCAGGCTATAGGAATTTTCCTGGGAGGCGTTTATGGGATGACACCCACGGTAAAAACTGGACCGCAGACCTACGATTTTCTGACGTTGACACCCATCAATCCGGACAAATCACAAGGTAACCTCAACTTCGGCATACGTTACTGGGTCAAACCTAAATATATGTTCCAGATGGATTACACCTTCATAAGATTAGGCAGCAATAACGGAACAAGTTTAATCACCGAAAAGGATTACATGGGTGCGCCCTTTTCAACCTCGGCTCACTACACCGGATTCCTCATCCGGGGGAGCATTAGCCGGACCGGCAAACTTTCGATGGTGTTCAACTCGAACGTCGGCCTCGGCCTCGGCAACTACTCTGTTTATTCTCAGGCCGAATTTAAGAATGCAACGGAAACGTCCTATTACGCCGGAGGACACCACTACTATATCTCGCAAACATCCGATAGTACCAATTTTTTCACCCCTTTCCTCCGTGCGGGAGTGGAATGGAAGCCGCAGGCCAGATTCGGCTGGAACCTTTCCGCCAACTGGAATATTCTTAAGAAGACATATAAACAGCAGATTAATGTTATGGAGGAGGGATCGACGAATACCATCCGCCATCTCATGACGCTCTGGCAGTCCAAGTTTCCGTCACTCTATTTTGATACTTCCATCGCGCTCTATTTTTAAAAAGGCGTTATACGTCAATTTTATATAATTGACAGGAAAAAATATCGGAATGGTTATAACGGTATAAGTTTGATTTCTCCAGTTTTGACACAATTTTAATAGTTATCTTTTTCAAGTAAAAATGTAACTTTTTCTTCTATAAACATTAGTAAGGGATGAAGAAAAAAATGAGAAAAATGGATTTGAAGGGAGGTTTTTATGTTTATTATTGGTGAGAAGATTAATGGGATGTTTAAGAATGTCAGTGAGGCAATTCAGAAAAAAAATAAATCAATAATTCAGGAACTTGCAAAGAAACAAATTGACGCCGGTGCCAATGTTTTGGATGTCAATGTAGGTCCTGCTTCAATGGAAGCATTAAAAGATATGGAATGGTTGATAACAACCATAAGAGAGACAACTAAGTGTCCTCTGGCTGTTGATACGACAAAAATTGATGTTATGGAAAAAGGGTTATCAATTGCAGGTCCCGGCTCTTTCCTTAATTCTACTTCAGGGCAAAAGGAAAAATTGGATTTACTGCTTCCTCTTGTAAAGAAATACAATGCAAATGTAATTGCACTTACAATGACAAAATCAGGAGTTCCTGCAAATGCCGAAGCACGTATGGAAATAGCAGCAAATATAGTTGCCTCTTGTATGGAGCATAATATTGAAACGACAAATTTATATATTGATGCAGTGATTCTACCCGTGAATGTTGCTCAAGACCATTCCCGTGCTGTTTTGGAAACTATTAAACAATGCAAACTTATATGTGACCCGCCGCCGAAAACAATTCTTGGTTTGTCAAATGTTTCACAGGGTTGTCTTAACAGGGGGCTTGTAGACAGGACGTTTCTTGTAATGGCTTTGGCTTCAGGACTTGATGCTGCGATTTTGAATCCGCTTGACAATGAACTTATGGATGCAATGATAACAGCGGAGCTTTTACTTGGAAGACAACTTTATTGTGACTCTTACCTTGAAGCATACAGAAAAAAATAACCCCGTAAAAATGTGGGGTCATTCTGAAATCGTTTATAATATTGGAATTTAAAAGATGCAGGCAGAGCAAGCTCTGCCACTACAATTACAATGTTGATGTAGTTGCCGACCTTGCTTGTCCGCCAAAGTATTAGTGGTGGAGTCGGCATTAATTTAATGTATAGGAATTTCAATGTTATCACGCCGAGGGCGTGAAACTACAATTTAATTATAGTTGCCCCGAGGTCATTGGGCGTAACTTTCTATTTATTCCTTCCGTAAAGATACCAATATACTGTACCGACGAAAAGACTCCCGCCTACAATATTTCCCAGGGTAACCGGGATAAGATTGACTATAAAAAACTGTCCCCATGTTACGTTTGCACCGAGCATGATTCCCATCGGTACAAAAAACATATTTGCAACGCTGTGTTCAAAACCTACTGTAACAAATGTCATTATAGGAAACCATATACCGAACATTTTACTTACTACATCATCAGAAGCTATGGCGAGCCATATCGATAAGCATACGAGCCAGTTACAGCCGACTCCCTTGAAAAAAAGAGTTGTGAAATCTTGTGAAATCTTATTTTCAGATATTGCTATAACTGAACTAAGCCATGGTTCTTTGCCCAGGATGCCGGTAAGATAGACGAGAAAGTATGCAAAAGAAATAGAGCCTATGAAATTCCCTATATAAACCCAAAACCAGTTTTTTAATCCATCTAACCAGTGTATTTTTTTGGATAGTACTCCGGGAACAATACATCCGACATTCCCGGTGAATAACTCTGCGGACGTAATGACTACAAGTATTAAACCTACGGGGAACAAGCTTCCGAAAATAAATTTTTGTAATCCCGGATTTGCTTCTTTTATCCCCGGAACGCCCCCGCCTACAACTATTGCTATCAGACTACCAAGAGCTATAAATGCGCCTGCCATAAAGCCCTGAATAAGCCGGACATCGAGTCCTAAAGTTACCCGTACGCAACCGGATGATTGGATTTCCTGAAGAGTTTCATAAGGTTTTTTAAATGCCATTTTGTCCTCCCTGATAAACTTAAAAAATTAAATCGCGATTAATAATTATAACTCGTTTTAATTTAGACTGCCTACTAAGGATTGGGTATAGGTTCTAATCCCATCAAAAAAGAGAACTTTTAGCATAGAAAAAACTTATTGTAGTAAAATAATATTTTTTATTACAGATTTACCCTTACGATTTACTGCAATTTCTACGTCTAATCCACCCCGTTCGTATGTTCTACCTTTCCCTTCTGGGATGAAATATGATTCTATACCATAATTTACGCTAAGATAATTTTGTTCCTTATATGGACCAAGTTTCCCTGAAAGGATTATATTATAAGCATACTGGGAGTGTATAGTAGTAGAACTTTCAGAAATCTGACTAAAATTCCAAGATTTTCCATCATCATATGAATAAAGATAGATAAATACACTTGTTCCTTCAGATAGTCCCTTTCTTCCATAATTATACCATAACCCATCCTGACGACCAAAAGGACCCCAACTCCAATTCTGTCGCCAAGTGGCTGTTGCAGGTTGAATATTTAACCAACCAGGGTTTGAAAAGTCTTTTAATTCAGAAACAGGATAACCTGAGTGCTGACTTTGATACTTAACGATTCCTTCTAATATTACATGGTCGTCAGAAAGTGATTCAGGAATTTCAGAATGAACAGAAACAAAGTTCCAAAAAGTTCCCGAAAGGGCAAGTTCTGTGTAAATTTTATCACCCCTATCGTATGATGTTCCTGTAGACTTTTGAATTTCTACTGTGTTGATAGCATATGAAAGCTGTGCATAATCACCCTGAAAAAGTGAGTGCGGGTCAACAGGTTGAGATTTTAGAATAATTGTTTTTCCATATAAAACAATAGATTGTTTAAGACCGACCATAACTAATACGATGATTATTTGAAAGCCTGCTATTAACCAGAATGTTATAATTCTTGTACGTGTCATTTCTTTAAGTTCCAGTTTAAAAGTTTACGACGACTTCTTTCAAGAGCAAAACCCATAAGTAAAAGAAGCAGCCCTCCTACAGTAAAAGCCGCCGACCTTTCCATATATTCCCATGCAAAATCAAAATATCTCCCAATCACAAGTGCAGCAAAAAAAAGAAGTCCAATATTTACACAAAAAGCGTGCCGATTTAGATAGCCAATAAAAATAATTGAAATAATCCCTATAAATAAAATGATGTTTGATAAAATAGCCGTCAGAATTGTTAAAGGCGGAAGAAGAAAACCAACAAGCCATATCAATGTGACTGATATAAGAAGCCATATGCTTAAAGATATTTCTTTCTTCCCAGTTTTTTTTAAATATACAGATATAACAGAAAAAATAGATATAATTGTTAAGATAATAGACAATTTTAAGAAGAAAGGGTTTCTATCGAAAGTTTCCATTAAAAGTCCGGATTGAACTTTGGCATATTTGCTACGAAACGAGAAAGGATAAAGTCCTGCAAATATCAGGAAAAGACCAATTTTCTGAAAAACTCTGGAAATTTTTTCAAATTGGGATATACGCTCAAATAAATAACCTATTCCCATAAGTCCGCATCCCCAAAGGCCATATGCTATACCGTAAAGAAAGATTCCCTTATCATCGGAAATATTAATTCCAAAACAAAGTTCCGAACCCAACCAAAAAGAAAAAACAAGTAAAGTTAAAGTAGTTATTGCTCTGGAAGAAAGTATTAATGCTAAAGGTAAAACACCTATTCCCCACCATAATATCCCATTTGGCCAATGAGATTGAATATTATAAGTTTGTGCTACTAAAAATATATTTGAACCATAGATAATACTTCCTAGGAAATAAAAGGCAAGTGATATATTAGGATAATCTTTTATAGAAAGCCTGTAACCAACCAGATAACTTCCCAATAAGGCAATAAGAAGGAGAATCATTTTATGAAAAGGTGAGATTTTATCCCAATTGCTTGCAAAAAACAGAATTATCCCGATGCCTATAAGAAGTGAACCAAGAGTAGCAATTATAGTGGTTAGACGCTGTCTCTGTATAGGAACCTGTGGGGTTGAATCATAATGTATGATAATTTTCGTGCGCTGTTCTTCAGAAATTAATCCTTCCCGCACCCAAATTTCACTTTCTTGTTCCAAATCTTCTACAACTTTTTTTTCTTTATTTTCATTCATGGAATTATGATTTTTCTTTTGATAGTATACAAATTCACTTATGAAAAGTCAAGCGTCATTACCTAACCGGTTTTTGTAGTTGACATAATAAATTATTTTCGTATAATTTTTATAGAGAGGTAATAAAATATGAATAAAAAAGTATCTGTTCCTTCCGACATTGAAATAGCCCAGGCAGTAAAGCTTAAACCTATTATTGATATTGCTAAAAAAATAGGGATTAAAAGAAATGAGTTGGAATTATATGGTGACAACAAAGCAAAAATAAAACTCGAAATTCTTGAACGGCTGAAAAATAAAAAATGCGGAAAATATATTGATGTAACTGCGATTACTCCTACACCGCTTGGCGAAGGTAAAACAGTAACGACAATCGGATTGTCGTTAGGGCTGGCTAAAATAGGTAAAAAGATTATTACCGCTATCAGGCAGCCTTCATTGGGACCGGTTTTTGGAATTAAAGGCGGTGCTGCAGGCGGCGGTTATTCGCAGGTTTTACCTATGGAAGATTTTAATTTACATCTTACCGGTGATGTTCATGCTGTTTCAATCGCACATAACTTATGCGCTGCATTTGTGGATAATTCTCTTCATAAAGGCAATAAGCTTAATATAGATATGAACAATATTTTATGGCGGCGCGTGGTAGATGTATCTGACAGGGCTTTAAGAAATATTAAAATAGGATTAGGAACAAAAGATGACGGTATCCCGCGTGATTCAGGATTTGATATTTCAGTTGCATCTGAAGTAATGGCAATTTTGGCACTTACTACTTCACTTAAAGATTTAAGAGAACGGTTGGGAAGGATTGTTGTTGCATTTACTCCTGATGGTAAACCGGTTACTACTGAAGATTTACAGGTTGCTGGTTCTATGGCTGTTCTTATGAAAGATGCTATCAAACCAAATCTTTTACAGACAACGGAACATACGCCTTGTTTTGTCCATGCGGGTCCTTTTGCTAATATTGCACATGGTAATAATTCCATAATTGCCGACCAGATAGCTTTAAGACTTGCCGATTATGTTGTTACTGAATCCGGGTTTGGCGCTGATTGCGGTATGGAAAAGTTTATGGATATCAAATGCAGGTATTCAGGGCTTGTTCCGAATTGCGTGGTAATTGTCTGTTCTATACGCGCTTTGAAAATGCATTCCGGGAAATTCACGGTTGTTGCAGGCAAACCTCTGGATGAGGGACTTATTAAAGAAAACCTGCCCGCTGTTGAAGGCGGAATTTGCAATCTTGAGAAGCATATAGAAAATGCTAAAATGTTCGGCGTTCCGGTAGTCGTTGCAATTAATAAATTCACATATGATACTGATAAGGAAATAGAAATGGTCAGGGAAAGAGCGATTAAAGCAGGTGCTGATGACGCTGTTTTAAGCGAGGTATGGGAAAAAGGCGGGGAAGGCGGAATGGAACTTGCAACAGCAGTTGTAAAAGCATGCGAAAAGAAAACCGACTTTAAGTTCCTGTATGAACTTGACCGGCCAATCAAAGAAAAGATAGAAACAATAGCGACAAAAATCTATGGAGCAGATGGTGTTGACTATCTTCCTGAAGCAGAGAAGAAAATCGAGCTTTATACAAAACTTGGCTATGACAAACTTCCAATATGTATGGCAAAAACACATTTATCGCTATCACATGACCCAAAATTAAAAGGAAGACCGAAAGGTTTCAGGATTCCGATAAAAGATATCCGCGCATCCATCGGCGCAGGTTTCTTGTATCCTCTATGCGGAGAAATGAGAACAATGCCGGGACTACCGTCAGTTCCCGCAGGAACTAAAGTTGATTTGGATAAAGACGGAAAAATTGTAGGATTGTTTTAAAAAATAATGGAAAAACTTTTAGACTATACTAAATATAAATTAAAGCCCAAGGAAGAAATTGTTGAATTGATTAAGGACAAAGATAATCTGTTTGTTTTTGTCTGCGGAAAATGCTACAAGGAATTTGCCAGTGTTATACCGGAAGATTGCAAAGAACTTTACCCCATACTTAAAGAGAACGGTAAGAATGTTGTTGAATGCGAAACAATAGATTTTTTATGTAATAGACATCATTTAGATATTAGAAAATCCGGTTTTCAAGATGGTCTGAAGAAATCTGATAATGTGTTAGTTCTTTCTTGCGGAGTAGGTATTCAAACGGTTGCTAATTTTCTTGAGGACAAGCCTGTTTATGCTGTTGCGGATACTATTCCCCAGGAGGGTCAGCATGGGATTGCTTTATATAATAATAAATGTGCGGGGTGTGCAACATGTTTCCTTACCGCGACCCAGGGAATATGCCCGATAACTAATTGCACTAAAGAACTAGTGAATGGTCCTTGCGGAGGTGCTAAAAACGGCAAGTGCGAAGTATCAAAGGATAAAGACTGCGGCTGGGAAAAAATTAATCAAAGATTAAAAGTGACGGAATTCAATTTCTGGGAGTTGCCGGTACAATTCCATAAATACAATAGAGTAAATTTCAAGATATCCAATAAATACAATACAGCAGTGCGGGAAAAACGTTCCCGGAATTTTTACGGCGGTGTTTACCCGTTTGAAAACAAGGAATACACATCTGAAAAACCAATCCAGCAATTTCCTGAGCCGGAAACGGTTGAAATACCACTCTCACAGCATACGGGAGCAGTTTGTGAATCGCTGGTCAAGGTTGGGGATGTTGTAAAAGTCGGTCAGAAAATTGGCGATTCAAAATCGTTTATTTCGGCACCGGTACATTCAAGTGTAAGTGGTAAAGTTACGGCTATCGAAACAAAGCCCCATCCTGTAATTCCTTCCGGTGTTACTACCATAACAATAAAAGCTGACGGTAAAAACGAGTATCATGAATCAGTTAAAGCGAATAAAGAATACGAAAAATTATCTAAAGACAATTTAATTGATATTATCCGTGATAAAGGTATTGTAGGGCTTGGCGGCGCTCAATTCCCGACATATGTTAAGTTTAAATCTCCAAAACCGATTGATACTTTGATATTAAACGGTTGTGAATGCGAGCCATATGTTACTGCAGATGATAGATTGATGATTGAACATCCTGAAGAAATAGTTGGTGGGATGAAGATATTGATGAAAATTCTGGGATTGCAAAAAGGATATATTGCAATAGAGACTAATAAGCCACAAGCGATTGAAGCAGTCAAGAAAACAATAAATAATTTAAATTTAACTTCAGCAATAGAAATTGCAGAATTACCCACCAAATACCCACAAGGTTCTGAAAGGATGCTGATAAAAAAAGTCACAGGTAAAGATGTTCCGCTCGGAGGACTACCGCTTGATGTCGGGGTTGTTGTGAATAATGTAGGGACGAGTTTTGCCGTATATAATGCAGTAGTAAACGGTTTGCCGCTTATTAAACGTATCGTAACGGTTACCGGTGAAAAGATAAAAAACAAATTAAATCTTGAGGTTAAAATAGGGACCCCTGTAAGTGAAATATTGGATTATTGCGGAGCTGACTTGAAAGACGGCGATTATGTTTTGAAAATGGGTGGTCCTATGATGGGATTATTACAGAAAAGCTTAGAAGTTCCTGTTATAAAAGGGACTACCAGTTTATTGGTAACAAAGAAACCGGATATTAAATTGAGTTCGGAGCGAAGTTGTATAAAATGCGGAAGATGTGTTGATGTGTGCCCGATGGAATTATATCCCCTTTATTACTGGTATTATAAAAATTCTAAATCGCAGAATGTTAAGGCAGAATTGGATAATACCGGACTGGATATTTTAAATAGTAAAAGTAAACATGGTGCGACTAATTGTATAGAGTGTGGTTGCTGTGAATATATCTGCTCGTCAAAATTGCCGCTGATAGATAATATAAAAGAAATGAAAAAAGAAGCAAGAGAAGTAAAGAGTTGAGTGGGATTATAGGATTTTTAATTGAAAGGGCTAAAATTATATGTTAATTACTGAAATAAAACCTAAAGAAGAAATATTGGCGTTCTTAAAAGAAAAAAAGAGCATTTTTGTCATTCAATGTTACGGTTGCAAGGAAGTAGTTTATCCGTTTGATGAGATACAAAAGTTTTTACAGGAGAATAGTATAAATTATGTTTTACAGGACTACTTGTGTAATCATGAGTATTCAAAGGAATATATAAATAAATGTAAAGAACAGATTGAGAATGCAGAGATGTTATTAATTTTCTCCTGTGGTGTAGGGGTTCAAAGTTTTTCGGAAATGTTGTATAACAATACTGAATTAAAAATTAAAGGTAAAAAGGTTTATGCCGGGTGCGATACCTTATATGTAAATGGTTTTCAGGGATTGACAGCCACGGAACCTAATTGTGCCCAGTGCAGAAAATGTCATCTGAATTATACCTGTGCTATTTGTCCTATAACGTCTTGCTCAAAAAGTTTATTAAACGGACAGTGCGGCGGTGTGAAAAACGGTAAATGTGAAGTGGATAAAGAAATGGATTGCGGCTGGGAGAAAATATTTAAAAAATCTGAGAAGATGAAAGATAAAAATTGCGTTCTTGACGAAAAGATACATCTGCACGATTTTAAAATAATACCGTAAAAATATACTTAAAAATTATGGTTTTTCACTAAACGATGTTTTCTTAACGCTTAAAAAATCTGAAATTGCTAAACTCCTCACTTCGTTCGTCAAACATAGCAATTTCTCAACGATTTTTTAAGCTAAAAACATCTAAATCTTTCAAAACCATAATTTTCTAGTAATAAAATAATTTCAATAGAAAGCATAAAGAGTGGGAGAGAGGAAAAATGAAATTAAAAAAATTGTTTGATGACGGGAAGTTTGTTGTTACATCTGAAGTAGGACCGCCTAAAGGGTGGCAGGTAGATAAACTTTTACATGAAACTGAAATAATAAAAGATAAGGTAAGTGCGATAAATGTTACTGATAACCAGTCGTCAGTTATGAGGTTAAGTCCGCTTGTTGTATCAAAATTAATAAAAGATAGAGGTATGGAACCTGTTTTCCAGATAACTTGCCGTGACAGGAACAGGCTGGCGTTACAGTCGGATATCCTCGGTGCTGCGACATTCGGAATAGAAAATTTACTGTTGCTGACCGGCGACCACAATAAGCTTGGAGACCATCCGGATTCTAAACCTGTATTTGATTTGGACTCGATTTCACTGGCATATACTGTAAAGCGTCTTGAACAGGGTGTTGATTTAGCGGGGAACAAATTGGACGGCGAACCGCCCAAATTTTGTATCGGCGGGGTAGTGTCGCCTTGTTCGGATAATCTTGACTCCCAGATAAGCAAAATGGAAAGAAAAGTAAAAGCAGGAATGGAGTTCTTCCAAACCCAGGCAGTATATGAAGTAGATAAATTCATCAAGTTTATGGATAAAGTAAAGGGTTTTGGTGTGCCAGTGATGGTTGGAATAGTTGTTTTAAAAACTGTAGGTATGGCAAAATTTATGAATGAAAATGTAGCAGGTATTCATGTCCCTGATAACTTAATCGAAGAACTCAGGAAAGATAAAGAAAAAACAAAATCAGGTCAGACGGGAATGGAAATCGCCGCAAAACTTATAAAAGAACTCAAGCCTTATTGCCAGGGTGTACATTTAATGCCGCTCGGTTGGGATGATAAGGTTCCGAAAATTCTTGAACTGGCAGGATTGTAAAAAATAGAATTAAGAACTAAGATTGAAGATTAAGTATAAGATGTCCAAAGTCCGATGTCCGATGTCCGAAGTCATAAAGAGACGGATAAAGACCTTAAAATAAGGAGACTAAGAGATTTAATCTATAAATTTTTTCCTAAAACCTAACTACTATCTACTCAATACTGATTTTTTATTATATGAACTATCTCGATTCTTCTATAAAAAAATATTTAGATGACTTATCTGCGAAACTGCCGGCACCAGGTGGCGGGAGTGCTGCTGCTTTGGTTTCTACTACGGGAGTATCCTGTATTTTGATGGTTGCTAATTTTACAATTGACAAAAAGGGTTATGAACAATACCAGGATGAATTAAAAAAAATATTATTCGAACTCTCAATTTTCAATTCCCAGCTATCAGCCCTGATTGATGAAGACGTTAAAGCATATACGGTTCTTTCCAATTCTTATAAACTTCCTAAAAATACCACAGATGAGATAACAAAAAGAAAAGAAGAAATACAGTTATCATTAAAAAATTCGTTATCTGTGCCTTGCAAGATTTTTAAGATATGTATTGAAGTTTTACCTTTTGCCGAACGGCTTTCGGAAATAGGGAATAAAAATCTTTTGAGCGATGTTGCGTGCGGTGTATCTATTTTACGTGCCGGAATAGAATCTGCAAAATTCAACATAGATATAAATCTTAAATTTATTGAAGATGTTGATTTTGTAAAAGAAACAAAACCAAAATATGAAAAGATGATGAAAGATGCATTTGAAGAAATAGAAAAAATATTAAAAAAACTGCGCTAATGTGAAAAATTATAGTTTTCACTAGACGAGACATTTTTAACGACTAATAAACCTAAAATTTCAAAACTCACTCCCCTGAACCGATACTGGTTCAGGGTCGTTCAAACATTGAAATTTTTTAACGGTTTATTCGTCTAAATGTCTCTAAATCGTTCAAAGCTATAATTTTTCATTTAATTTTGATAAAATATTAGAAAAGTTCAGGGGGAACAATGAGTGCGAAGGTTATTGACGGGAACAAGATAGCGGAAGGGATAAAGGCGGAATTAAAGGTGGAACTCGGCAAACTATCGGAAAAGCCTGTTCTTGTCGCGGTGCAGGTCGGGGACAATCCTGCAAGCCGTGTTTATATTAAGAACCAGAAAGCTTCTTGCGAAGAAATGGGGATTGGTTATAATCTTGTTCAATTGGATGAGAAGATTTCTGAGAGTGACTTGATTTCTGAAATAAAAAAGATAGGAGAAGATAAAAAGGTTACCGGTATTATTTTACAGATGCCGTTACCTGCTAAAATAAATTCAAAAAATATTCAAATGTCAATTCCACCTAATAAAGATGTTGAAGGACTTTCGCCTGTAAATCTCGGTAAACTTTTATATGCTGATGTGAAACTGGCTGTTGCGCCCTGTACAGCGTTATCTGTTATTGAATGTATAAGAGCAACAGGTGAACAACTTAAAGGTAAAGAAGCTGTCATCGTAGGTCATAGCGAAATAGTAGGTAAGCCGGTAACTCTTATGCTTCTTTCCTCACTTTTAGAGTCGGCAACACCTACTGTCTGTCACATTGCGACAAAAGATTTAGTTACTCATACAAAGAGGGCTGAGATATTAATTGTCGCTGTCGGCAAAGCGGGTCTTGTAAAAGGTAATATGATAAAAGAAGGTGCAATAGTAATAGATGTCGGAATAAACAGAGTTTCTGTTAAGGATGCGAGCGGTAACCCTGTAATTGATGAAAAAACAGGTAAACCTAAAATGAAAACAGTTGGTGATGTAGCTTTTGATGAAGCGGTAAATGTTGCAGGTTACATTACTCCTGTCCCGGGTGGAGTCGGAGCAGTGACAACAATGATGCTTATAAAAAATCTTTTGAACATATATAGAGCGAATAATTAGGAAGATAAAAATAGTCAAATAGTTCTTTGTCCGAGGTCCGATGTCCAATGTCCGGGGTCAAAGATATTAAAAATTAAAGATTAAAGATTTAAAATTGAGAAAAACAGTCCGAAGTTGAGAAGAAAGAGTTTTGAAGTTATAGGGTTATAGAGTTTTAGAGTTATAGGGTTATAGGGTTATAGAGTTTTAGAGTTATAGGGTTATAGGGTTATAGGGTTTTAGAGTTATAGGGTTTTAATTCTACGACCCTACGATTCTACTATCCCGCTATCCCACAATCCCACAATTCCACAATTCCGCTATCCCACCGTCTTTATGTCTTTACTACGTTATTTTTAAAGTTAAATAACTTTTAATGGCAAAGCTGAAGCTAAAATCATATCTTTTGATATTCCCGCAGCAATAATGTTTCATAACACAGTTTTAGACAAAAAAACAACAGTTTTCGCCATTGACTATTTTTACCTCATACGTTATACTTCTGTTATAAGGAGCAAGAAGAAACAAACTCAATTTTATTAAAAAAGCTTAAATTTGTTAATATCATTTTTGAGCAAAGATAAAATATCAAATATAATTGCACCATTTTGTGGTGCAATTAGTTTAATACAGAGTCGAAAAGGCTGCTCCCGTGAGAGCGGGATAAACTCGTAAACTTCGTTACAACAAGTAGTCGTTAACTATTCACAAGTAGTCGATAGACATAATTCAAACTTTACCTTATAATATAAAAGAAGCAGTTTGATTAATATGTAAGTTAGTTTCGGAAATATTAAAATATTTTAGAACACGTTATGTAGTTAAAAAGGAGAAAAAAGGATTAAATATTGTTTTACCCCGCTTATTGCGGGGTTGTGTTTCCCATAATACTATGGGATCATGTGCTCAGTCGGTGCAGTTGCTCCGACTTCCGCGCATAGACTCGTTCGGTGCGGTAGGTCCGAGTTCCGAGCACTAACCCGATTCTTATTTATAACTGAATATGTGATCGGGATTGTGTTCTCGTTCGGTGCAGTAGCTCCGAACTTCGAGCACTAATCCGAAAAGGCTGCTCAAGGGAAACCTTGATGAGTTCGCAAAACCAAGGGCTAAGATAAAGAGCCGGGTAGGTTACCGAAAAACAACAAACCACAAGTAAGAAAATCACAAGCGTGTAAACCGCTTTGTGATAAACCGCTTGTGGCTAAGACCGGACTATCAAGCCAGCGAGGTTACCGAAAACAAAGAAGTTAATTAGAGAATTAGAGAATTAGTTAATTAGGTTTAAAAAAACTTAATTAAGTGATTATCTTGTTTCCTAATTAGCTTTTTTTTTGTGTTCGGAGGTCGGAGCAACCGCACTGACCGAGAACACAATCCCTAAATGAAAGTTTAAGGATAAACACAAGAACATAAGAATAATTTTAAAACAATGGGGACAGATCAGTCAGGGAACTCAAAGAGATAGATTATGATAATTTGGGTTGAATAGAATGGGATGGGAAGAATAATGATGGAGATGAAGTGAGCAGAGGAGTAATATATATTTACCAGATAGAAGATGGTGCCGGAAAGAAGAAGACGGGGAAAATAGGATTAATAAAGTAAGAGAAGAGTTATAGGGTTATGGTGTTTTAGGGTTTTAACTCTAGAACTCTACAAACTCTATAACCCTATAATATTGATATAATTTTATGACTAAACACATTAAATTATTTTTATTATTTACAGGGTTGATATTAATAAACATTATTATACCAGAAACGTTATCAGCTGCGTTAAGCTTCAAAAGGGGAGTAATAAACAACTGGGTGGATTTGTCTAATTATAAAGCCGACATTGATAAGGCAGCATACTATGGTGCAGATTCATATTCACCAGGTTTTAATCCACAAATGCCACACTATATAACCGGTGTTAAAAGTGGTTCGTCGGATTATATCGGATTAGGCATCGATTATGCACATACAAAGGGTATTAAAACTTATCTTTTTACCTCAATAGGTCAATATACTGATGGTGATTGGGATGCTTTTAAAAATAGTCCTTCCATACAGAATCAATTTCTTTCTGATTTGGAGTGGATATTGCAGAGGTATCCAACTTTAGATGGTATAGAAATGGAAGAACCGCATGACCACAACGGCTCGGATGACGGCGGTGCAGCATGGCGTGCGTTCACTAATAGTTTTTTCACTAAGTGCAAAAATGTAGTGGCTAAATACAAACCTACCGATAAACCTGAAGAATTTGTGTGGTCGTTCAATTGTGCCAGTAATTCTGATAGCGCTATTTGGGGAGTAGGAATTGATACAGTTTATATCAATGCAAACAAATTATTCAACGCATATGAAATACAAAACGGCAACCAAAATCCCAATTATGATATTACGACGTGGAAGGACCGGCTTCCAAATCTTGAAGTGTTTTCATGCACATATTTAAATTATTCTGGTCTTACAACCCCTTGCGAGGTCAAGTATCCGGATTGGAACAGTCCCACATGCTGGAACCAGGCATTTTTTGACCAGCTTAAATTTGCTAAATCTGTTAATCATTCCGTGCGTATATTCGTACAGGGCAGACTTACTACATCCGCCACAATGTGGCCAAACGACACCACACCGGGTGCAACAGCAGGTGATAAAGTAAGATATATCTGGGGCGGCACCCAGCAAGCGTATTCTGCAGGCATCCCCTGGCTGATAACAACCAGCACTATCACACCCACAAAAGTAGAGGCAGAGAATTTTGATATGATGTCCGCCGGTTCAGGCCAGAATGAAGCATATTATGATACTACACTGGATAATCAGGGCGGCGCATACAGGACAACAGAATATGTAGAT
>JAQUMH010000015.1 GCA_028718185.1 Elusimicrobiota bacterium | reverse complement strand
TAGGTAATAGCGGTAAGGTAGTATGGGATGGTAAGAATGATGGTGGTAAGGGAGTAGCGAGTGGAGTATATATTATATTTATAGAAAACAGCACAGGAGTAAAGAAAATAAAGATTGGTGTGGAAAAGTAGCGCACCATCTTATGGCGCCGGTTAATTAGTGGATTAGAGAATTAGAGATTAGGAAGTCCAAAATCCCTGCCTAACCAATGTTTAGTGTCAGTCAAAGACACCGACAATGTTTAAACTTAAGAGCTCAGGAGACAATGACAATATAAAAATCTATCCTAACCCGTATGTTAGTCCGAAATCCAATGTCGAAATTTAAACAAAGCAATCTTGATTTATTGAGATTGCTTTGTTTTTTATGTATATACTGAACGATACTTTATTTGGAATTTAATATTGTTTATGCATCTTTCTTTTTGTTTCTTAGTAATAATTAGATAATATGTATTTTATTGAATAATTTTAGATAAAAATATTTTACGAGCAATCTCATGTAAATAAATGGCAATATTTCACAATAATTATTAGTTGACAAGTAAGCAAAAGGTTGTTAATATGTTGTGTGCGTAGTGAGTTATAATTTCTAAATCCAATAACCGATGTCATGATTGGCAACAGAAGAAAGAAACAAGATGCAAGAAGTAAGATTTGGACTGCTTGTTTCTGATTTCCGATTTTTTGCTTCTTGATTATAAAAAGGGAGGTAGGTAAAGATGAAAAACTGGTTAGTTGTAGGATTAGTATTTGGTATGTGTTTAACTTGTGTGGGACAAGTTGAGGCAGTGAAGAAATCTATAAGTAAAAAAACTGCTACTACAAAGAAAAACAATAGTAAAGCAAGTAAAAGTGACAGTAAATCAAATAAAACAGAAATAATGATTGAGGCAGAAGATTTTAGCGCCCAAGGCGGCGGAGAAATAAAAATAGAAGAAAATAAGGTAGGTGTAAGTAAAAAATCAATTGGGAATTGGAATACTCCTGGGCAATGGGTTGAATGGAAATTTTCTGTTGCAAAAGATGGTTTATTTACTATTACATTAAAATATGCAACACCGGAAGAACCTGTTCGCTCACTAATGATAGATGGAGTATACCCAACAGAAGATTTGAAAAGAATATTCTTTAAACCTACCGGCGGTTGGGGTGGTAAAGAAACTGAATGGCAACCATGGATTATCCTGAATCCAGATGGACAAACTCCCTTAAAATTTAACATTAAAGCGGGAGAACACATTCTCAAACTGCAGCAAGTATATTCTCCCGGGCTGAATTTAGATTATATTGTTATAAAAATTGCAAAATAATAGAAATTAAAATGACTTATTGTAATGTTGCGACCCTATGACGCTATGACACTAAGACCCTATACCACCCCAGCACTACTTTATAGAAAAGATTTGTTTCTTCGGAATTGACCGGGTGGTGTTCCAAATTGTTTTCTGAATACTTTTGAAAGCTGATATTCATCAGCAAATCCAACTTCTTTGGAAATAGCTTTTAATGGAGAATCAGTTGTAAAAAGCATATCCTTAGCAGTTTCAGCACGGATAATTCTTAAATCATCCATTGGTGTTCGTCCCGTAAGTTTCTTGTATGTTCTTAAAAAATGGTATTTACTCACACCGATATACTCTGCTAATTTTTCCAAATTCAAACGTTCTTTTAAATGCTCTTTCATAAAACTTCTTAAACTACTAATCATAGGATGAGATTCTTTAGATTTAGAAATTTTTTTTAATTCAATTAATATCACTTCAAATATTTTTTCTTGCAGTAAACTCCTGTAAGGAGAAACCAATTCTTTCTCTTCATATAACCATTGTGCCAAAAACCGGATTTTTTTATTTGTGTCATGGGTTAAAATGGGGATTTCTGTTTTTCCTTTTTCTTTCTTTTCTTTCCAGGCAAAGTAAAATATTTCAGCAGGGGTAGTACTAGTAAGATGTTCTTTATGAGATATTCCTGCAGGATAATTCAATATGTCACCTGGATTCGCAAAAATATTTTTTTTTAATACTTCAACACTTATGGAGCCCTTAATAAGAATCACCATTTCATTACATGGATGGTGATGTCTCTTTATTTCCGCTTCAGGGTAAGGATCAGCATGCCCTACGTAAATTAATTTATTAGGATTTTTTAAGTTCCAATTATAACCTAGTTTCATAATTTAAATTTATCCTTTGTAAAGATTGTTTGAGATATTTGATAGATTAACAATTTTCCAAATTATCTATTGACACGTTTTATCAGTTTTATTTAGGGTAATATATGGGTTCAAATAACGATAGCAACTTTTAACAAAAGAATAGCAACCATAACCATTGACATTTTTCACATTGTACGTTATACTTCGCTTAGAGAGTCTAAAAAGAAACACAAACAATTATATGAAAATATTTGAATTTGTCAATAGCAATATTTAACTAAAGAGGGATTAAACAAACAGCAATATTTGCAAACTCATTAACAATTAAGTCCAAGACAAAAGACCAATTGTATGTTATATATATACTGAAGAGCAAGTAATGACTAATCGTTAGCAAGTTACGAGTATTCAATAAGAAAACATTATACAGTTGAACAAAGGTCATCAGGATTCATCCGTCAAAATGCGTCGAAATATGGTGACTGAACTTTAGTGAGAGGAGATAAAAGAAATACATATTGTTTTACCTCGCATATTGCGGGGTTGTGTTCTCGCTCGGTCCAGTAGGTCCGAGCTCCGAGCACTAATCCGAAAAGGCTGCTCAAGGGAAACCTTGATGAGTTCGCAAAACCAAGGGCTAAGATAGTGAAAGCCAACAGGTTGCCGATAAACAAAAAGTCTTGATAATCGTGTTGTTAATAGCTATTATCAAGACTAAAAACTATCAAGCCAGCTAGGTTATCGAAAACAAAAGAAGTAAATTAGTAAATTAGTAAATTAGTGAATTAGGTTGAAAAAACTTAATTGACTGATTAGCTAGTTTTCTAATATGCTTCTTTTTTGTTTTATTGAGTCCCCTACCGGAGACCAATAAAACAATCTCAATCACATATTCAGTTATAAATAAAAATTGGGATCATCAACTCAAGAACTCAAGAACATAAGAACAGCAGTAAAGGGGGTTAATATGCGCAAGATGTTAAGTGCAGTAATGTTGGCAGTCCTGGTTGTACCTATTATATGTACAAGCAATGTACAAGCCGGCGTTGGCAGTTCAGCTATGCAGTTTTTGAAAGTGGGAGTAGGTGCCAAGCAGGAAGGAATGGGCGGCGCACAGGTAGCAGTAGCTGAAGACGTCAATAGCGTATATTGGAATCCCGCAGGGTTAGGTTCAGTAAGTGCAACCGAATTCTCCTTTATGCATTTATCATATTTTGAAGGAATAAGTTACGAGTATTTAGCAATCGGGCATCCAATAAATGAGAGTTCCACAATAGGCTTACAGATAATGTACCTTAATTATGGCAATATAGACAAAACATTAGAAGATGCAGCTGGAGCATATGATACAGTAGGCAGTGTAGGCACTTTCGGTGCCAAAGACATAGGTGGCGCAATAAGTTACGGTAAGCAGGTAGATGAGACAATAAATGTAGGTGGCAGTTTGAAGATGGCGAGCCAGAAGATAGATAGTGACAACACAACAGGATTTGGAATAGATTTAGGAGTAGAGTATGTTCCAGTAAAAGGCGGAATACAATTAGGGTTAGCAGTCCAGAACATAGGCAGTAAAGTAGGTAGTGACAGCTTACCCGGCAATATAAAAGCTGGATTAGGTAAGAAGCTATCAGCATTTGAAGGTGAGAACAATCTAACAATAGCAGCTGATGTCAATTATGGATTAGACAGTGCAACAACAAAAGAGAATATTGGTATGGAGTTAGTAATAGCCGAGATGATAGGAATCCGTGCAGGCTACAAGCTCGGCTATGATGAAGAGACATACACATTAGGCGGCGGGTTTAAGATAAATGGTGAAAGTTCAACATTCAATATAGATTACGCATTTGTTCCTACAAAAGATTTAGGCGATACGCACAGGATATCGTTAGGTATAAGGTTTGGGGGCGGTAAAGAATAGAAACAGAGGCGTCCGAAGTTCCTGCCCGCCCGATGGTTTAGTGGCGGGCGTAGTCCTTGGTCTTTAGTCCTTAGTCAAAAGTAGCAGCAGAGCAAAGCTCTGCTTCCGTAAAAAAAATTGAAAAATTAAACAATAAATGATAAGATGTTAAATAAAATTAACACAATTAAAAAAGTAAATAATATGAGAACATTAGAACTTAAGAACGCAAGAACGAATTTAAAGGAAACTGGAGGTAAAAGTATGGGTAAAATTATCAGATGGTGTATGCTATTTGCAGTCGTAATTATAGGGTTAAGTGCAATATCGCAATCGGCAATTGGACCAGGCGACATATTCAAGGAAAAATATATTTGGAGTACACCACCGGCAAAAAATTATAGTAATGCGTGGTGGAGAGTAACAGATCCTAATCCCAGTTATACGGATGGTCCATTACCCTATGATGCACCCCAGGATTTTCTCCCAAATTACGTCCAAACTTTTAGCGGACTTGATTTAGCAGGAGCAACGAGAGCAGAAATAGTAGTAGAGATGTGGGGTGGTCACATAGGTACTACCGGCAAACAATTCAAAGTAAATAACAATTCATGGATACCGGTACCGGAAAATACAGACATATCAAGTCCTGAATGTTATCTTAGTTTTAGATATCCTGTAGTTACTATACCGATTGGTCAGTTAACAAGTGGAACTAACACGATAGAATTTACCGCTGGACCCCAATCCTGCGGTAGTTTTAATTGGGGACAATGGGCATACTACGGATTAAAATTAAGAATATATTATGATGCAACTAAGACCCACCCGACAGGAAGTATAACCTCACCAACCGCCAGTTCAACAATAAATGATAATCCTGCAATAACTGCCGCAGTAAATACATATACCGGTGGAATAAACCGGGTAGATTTTATAGGATATTATGATGATTTTGACGAGGATGGTAATGGCATTTATTCACAATGGCATTACAGGTATGTGGTGCGTAATGGAGCTTTGGTAGGACACATAGGAACAGTTACATCATCACCATATACTAAGACATGGGATACAACTTGGGTACCTGACCAGGCAGCATCATCAATTAAGTTTATGGCAGTGATAGCAGGCAATGACGGGATGTGTTATGCAACACCTGAAGTAGCAGGTATAACCCTTGCACGCACTACCACTTCAGTTAAGATGTATAAACCGACCAATGTACCACAAGGTTTTTCAGTAACAGCTAGTGCTAGTCCTAGTTCAAAATCTTGCAGTATTGTAATCCCATCAAACGCATTAACAATCACCGGTGCAAGAATGTCAGTTGTTACATGGAATGGTGCAGAAGGTGGTTTAACTCAGTCAGTAACATTAGCAGGAACTGAAATAGCGACTTCATTTCCAACTTCAACAGATCACGATTATGGTTATAGTAATATAACAGTTCCAACAAGTCTTATAACAAGTGGAACAAAAGAATTTAAAGTAACTGCTTATCATCCAAGTAATACTGCATGGACTCACGGACCGGAGATAATTTGGCCGGGACCTGTTTTATTTGTACAATATAATACCGGTGGAATGTTACCGGTGGCAGATCCGGCAATAAATCCAAATGGGGGAACATATAGCAGTGCCCAGACAGTAAGTATTACTTGTGCAACCGGTGGAGCAATAATAAAGTATACAACCAATGGCAGTGACCCATCATCCACAAACGGCACTGTATATTCCGGTCCACTAACATTATCTAGCGACACTACTTTAAAAGCAATAGCAACTAAATCGGGAAATTTGGATAGTAATGTGGTAACAGCAAACTTTACAATAACAGCTCCTACTACTGGTGACCCTATTTATTTTGTGCCGGTAACAGTTGCAGTTGGTAGTTATGCAAGATATGATAAACCGGTAGAAGTAGCAGTTAATTTTACACAGTATCTTACAACTCTTGGCGTTGGCGGCAGTTTGAATGACCAATCTTTAAGAGTGAGAGAGACAGACAGCACAGGTACAACAGTAATAAATGACAGTGTAGTATTTCAGTTTGACGAAGATTCTACATATAATGCTTCAAACAATGCAATAGGCACAGTAACACTTATGATGAGTGGGACAACAAATGCCAGTGCAACAAGATATTTCAGGATATTTTTTGATGTAGATCCAACAATAACAAAAGTTAATTTTACAAAGCAGGTAACATTAACAGATAATGTAGATGACGAGGGACAGTCAAGTTACAAAATAGAGACAGTTAATGCGACCTATTATTATCACAAGCAAGGCGGTGGTTTTTCCAGTATGGTCGACACTCAAAACAACGACTGGTTAGGTTATCATGCTACGGGCGGTTCAGCGGGTAATTATCGCGGAATACCTAACATGGTATATCCCGCTTCTTATTTTCACCCTGGATTTGTAAATAGTAGCAGCAGTATATTAAATCAGGGTCCAATAAAGATTAAATATAAGACAGATAGTCTTGATGGTTTATGGTCATGTACCTGGGAAATATTCCCTAAATATGCAAGGATGACAGTAACAAAAAAGAACAGTGCATACTGGTTCTTATATGAAGGCACCCCTGGCGGAAATTTAGATGTAACCGGCACACAAGATTATTTCTACAGGTCAAACGATACAAGCCCGCAACTTTGCGGGTCATATCCTTCAACTAATATATTAAACGGCGATATCCCGGCACCGGAGTGGGTATATTTTGCAGATGGTACAATAAACAGGAGTATATATTTGATTAACCATCAGGATGATACAGCAAATGATTCATATTATCAGATGGAAAATAACATGACAGTATTCGGATTTGGCAGAACTGGTACAACTTCATCTTTAAATCCTGTTGTTCCTGCATACTATACAATAGGATTTGCAGACAGCCGTGATTTGACAACAACAAAAAACACAATAGAATCAGCATGGCGGGATCTGACAGAAACTATAGGAACACCCGGTAGTTCTTCAGGACCAATCAAAGTGGCGACACCACAGTTTAATTTACCGGCAGGCACTTATTCAGGCACACAATTAGTAATAATAACTTGTGGGACAAGTGGAGCAACTATAAAATATACGAAAGATAACACCCCTCCATTGACCAGTGGAACAGCTACTTCCGGCAGTTCGCCTCTTGTAGCAGCAATAACAACATCAGGAACGTTAAGAGCAGCAGCAGTAATATCAGGCAGTGACGACAGTTATGAAAATACAGCAGCATATACAATAACACCTTCAGCTTCACCTGTTGGCTTTACGAAATATTCAAGTAAAGATGGATATTTATCTTTACCAGGCACGACAGGTTCTGAATATGTAGATAGTGTAGTATTAGATGTAGATAATGATGGTTTGAGCGATTTTGTTATTATGAAAAGAGGGGAAGCGCCCGCATTAGTATGGTACAAGAAAAATGGAAATAACTGGGACCAAAAAAGTATAGACCCTGACGTATTAAAACTAGGTTGTTTTAGTCAACCTTATGATATAGACAATGATGGAGATTTGGACATAGTGAATATGGGTGATTGGAACGAGGTTCAGGGTTTTTGGTGGGAGAACCCGGGTCCCCAAGCAGTTGGAACAGCAACCAGATGGACAAAACATTTAATAAAGAACACAGGAACAGTAACCTGGCATGATGCATGTTTTGGCGATTTTGACAACGATGGTGTTGCAGAACTGGCAGCGTGGGGACGTCAATATGGGACTGGAGTAACAACATTATATTTATGGAAAGTACCCGCAGACGTAAAAACTCGTACTACAGTATGGCCGGCTCCTGCTACAATATATACAAAAACAAGTGCGCCTGAAGCTGAAGGAATGGCAGTTGCCGATATAGATTTAGACGGCAAAGTAGATATAGTCGGCGGTGGCGGATGGTTCAAGCATGTAAGCGGAACGACATATACATTTAATTCAATAGAGCCAGCCGAAAGTGCAGTAAGAGGCAAATGCGCTGTAGGACAGATAATAAAAGGCGGCAGACCTGAAGTGGCTTTTTCAGCGGGCGATTTCACCGGTTTTGCTGCATGGTATGAATCTACAAATGCTGCAGCAACTACATGGACAAAACATATAATAGATAGTAATGTAATCCAGGCACATAGTTTAAAAATAGGTGATTTAGATACAGATGGCGATAATGATATATTTATAGCAGAGATGAGCCGTGTTGGTGCTAATAGCTACCCTGCTGCAAGAATGACGATATACAAGAATGACGGTGCAGCAAGTCCTGCATTTACACCAACCATACTAGCAACAGGACTAAACAACCACGAAGATGCATTGGGCGATTTTAATGGAGATGGCCGTCTTGACATATTACAGAAGAGTTATTCCGACCCTGGTAATGTTGACAACGAAGTAGCAGTATGGATACAAACCGGTGGTGGAAAAAGAGGATTAACGGATTGGACATATAAAGAGTTAGACACAACTCGTGCAGTATATGGTAGTTGGTATGAATGGTTTGGATTAGCAGCTGTGGATTTGAATAATGACGGCTATAAAGATTTAGTATCAGGAAAATATAGCTACAAAAACCCTGGCGGTGATATGACCGGGACATGGACAAGAACAACATTCCCTGTAAATGTAGATGCCAGTTTGGTAACCGATGTAGATGGCGATGCATATCCTGATGTAATAGGTTTTGGACTTACAGCAGCATATACTCCTAATCCCGGTGTGTATTGGTTAGAGAAAACCGGTTCAGGAGATACAACAGCAGATTGGACAGCTACAAAAGTTGCAGTTATACCTCCGACTCTACATTCGCAATCACAGGGAATGAGAATGGCACAAATAGTTCCCGGTGGCAGGGAAGAGATAGTGTGTACTGGTGATTTACCTTATCCCGGCGATGGTGCCAGTAGCGGAAAATTGTATTACATCCAGATACCGTTAGTAAGTCCTCAAAACGGCAATTGGCCTGTTACGCAGATAAGCAATAGTGTAAGCAATAGTAGTAACAATCAAGGAATAGCAGTAGGCGATATAGACAAAGATGGCGATTTAGATATAGTAGGAGTGTTGGGTGATAACAAAACAGTAGTATGGTATGAAAATCCCGGTGTTGCCGGACAAGGTAACTGGGCAGTCCACAAGATAGGTGACGCAACCCCGATTAATAACGTAACAAGCGCTGATGGACCTGACCGGGTCCAATTGGCAGATTTGAATGGTGACGGCCGGCTTGACATGATACTGACAGATGAAATATGGGATGGTGCAAATCCACTTCGTGCGGAAAGCCGGACTTATTGGTTTAAGTGCCCTGCAGATCCCAAGACATTATGGGGAGCTTCAACACAGATAGTAAAACAGCAGTCAACTAATTCGCTGGATGTAGCCGATATGGATTTTGATGGCGACAAAGATGTAGTAACCGGTGAGCATAAAGGTGCCAAGGAGACAGCAATATGGGAAAACGACGGGAGTGCTACACCAAGTTTTACACAACATATAATATCAGCAGGGAAAGAAAGTCATAATTCAGCATACCTGTCTGATTTAGACGGCGATGGCGATTTAGACATAGTAAGCATTACATGGGATGATTTCTTTTCTACAACCGGCGGTTTGATGTACATATTGCGTAATAATAATACCTTTGGCGGTGGTGGTGGCAATCCTGTAGTAGTAATTACTAAACCAACAAATGGTCAGCAGTTTGACCAAGGTTCTAATATATTGATAGAAGCAACGGCAGTTGATGATGTTTCTGTTGCAAAAGTAGAATTTTACAATGGCACAACAAAACTTGGCGAAGACACCAGTTCGCCGTATAGCTACACATGGAATAGTGTTCCATCAGGCGATTTTAATATAAGAGCGGTAGTAACAGACAATATTGGATTAACAGGCAGTGCCCAAGTTACTATAAGTGTCAAAAACACAGGCCAGCCTACTCTTCCTGTAGGGAAATGGGATATGGAAGGCACATCAGGCAGTTCAACAGCGAGTGATACATCGGGTTATAATAACAATGGAACATTAACCAATATGGATACTGCCACTTGCTGGGTTGCCGGCAAGGTAGGTACCGGATTAAAATTTGACGGCACAAACGATTATGTCAGTGTCCCTAATTCCACATCGTTAGATATAAATGGCAGTCAGATGACATTGATAGCGTGGGTTAGAATAGACGCCATCGGTTCCGCTAGTACTGACAATCAGATATTTATAGGCAAACCGGCAGTAGATGGTAGTCATAGTTCGCCGTGGTTTGCATATTCCTTGCATGGAGTTTGGAATAGTGCAACACAGCTAACTCCGCGTTTCTGGTTAGATATAGGTGGTAGTGGAGTAAGCGTAGCAGCCACCCAGAACATAGGTGTTGATGCTACCTGGCATCACATAGCCGGAGTATATAATGGCGCTACAATGAAGATATATGTAGATGGCGTAGAAAGTAACAGTTCTGCACAGACCGGTAACATCGCAGCACTTGGCACTGCGTTAAGGTTAGGTGCTAACGGTGGAGGAACAGAACCTTTCAACGGTGCAATGGATGGAGTTAAGATATATAATATAGCGCTAACCGGCAGTGAGATATTAGCAGATAAGAATTTGACATCACAACCGCCGACAGTAAGCATAAGCACAATAGCGATAACGAATGGTAGTAATCCGCCTGCGACAGTCCGGATAGACGCGACTGCATCCGACAGTGACGGAACAGTAAGCAAAGTAGAATTTTTCAATGGAACTACAAAACTTGGTGAAGACACCAGTTCGCCGTATAGTTATACATGGAATACTGTGCCGACAGGGACTTATAGCATAACCGCGACAGCGACTGATAATAGCGCAGCAACAACGACAACAACAGCACAGGTAGTAACAATAACTAATGGTCCTGCTATGCCCCAGCAGGCATATCCGGGCGGAGTATCGTGGTCAATAGATACAGGAACTACAACTATACAGGCAGAAGATTATGATATGGTAACAAGCGGTTCTGCTGAGGGCGAGGCATATCATGATACAGAAATAGCTAATAAGGGTGGAGCAACTTACAGAACAGGTGACGGTGTAGATGTAGAGAATTGCACTGATACGGGTAATGGGTACGATATAGGTTATGCAATGCCCGGTGAGTGGTTGGAATATAGTGTAAATGTTAATCAAGGCGGCGACTATAAAATAGTTTTAAGAGTAGCCTCTGGCGATACTTCTGCCGGTCCTATACATCTTGAATTCGGTCAGCACAATTCAACACCATATCGTGTAACCCCTTCAACAAGCGTACCATTAACAGGTGGATGGCAGACATATGCAGATATAGAAGTTTCATCCAGTGTGACCTTAACTGCCGGCAACCAGATAATGAAAATAGTAATGGAAGCTGGCTTAGCACCTCATTGCGGTAATTTTAATTATATCCAGTTAACAAGGGTTAGTGCTGAGACACCTAATGCAGTAGCAACACCTACAATTAACCCCGGAGCAGGAACATATTCAGATTCTGTTACAGTAACATTAGGCTGTGCAACCAACGGGGCGGAAATAAGATATACAACAAATGGAAATGACCCGACATCATCGTCAACACTATATTCCGCACCGTTTGCTTTGAACCAGAGTGCGACAGTAAAAGCGCGTGCGTTCAAAGCTGCTATGACCGACAGTTCAGTAAATAACGTAGCATATATAGTAACGGGCACGACACCAAACCAACAGGCATATCCGAGCGGAGTAGCGTGGTTGATAGATACTGGAACGACAACGATACAGGCAGAAAATTACGACACAGTAACAAGCGGTTCCGGTGAAGGTGTTGCATACCATGATACAACTGTTGCCAACACTGGTGATGCATCATTCAGGACAACTGAAGGAGTAGATACAGAGAATTGCACTGATATAGGCGGCGGATATGATATAGGATATATATATCCTGGCGAGTGGTTAGAATACAGTGTAAATGTGAATCAAAGTGGTATATACAAGATAGTACTAAGAGCAGCAAATGGAGACACGAGTGCAAGTCCGGTACACCTTGAATTCGGTCCTCACAATGTAGTCCCGTATCTTATAACACCATCAGCAAGCGTGCCTGCAACAGGTGGATGGCAGACATGGACAGATTTAACACTTTCAACAGGAATAGCGCTAAACTCAGGTAACCAGATAATGAAGTTAGTAATGGATACAGGAACAGGCAATAATAACGGTAATTTTAACTACATTAATTTAATAAAAGTTAATGCAGATATACCTAATGCAGTAGCGACACCGACAATTAGTCCAAGTGCAGGGTCGTATGCAAGTTATGTTACAGTAACATTAGGCTGTGCAACCAGCGGGGCAGAAATAAGATACACGACAAATGGAGCAGACCCGACATCATCGTCAACATTATATTCTGCACCATTTACATTAACTGCGAGTGCAACAGTCCGGGCTCGTGCGTTCAAAGCTACAATGACTGACAGTTCAGTAAATAGTGCTGCATATACAGTAACAAATATTTCACCACAAACATCATTTGGAAACAATGGAAATCCATGGCAGTTAAGCGTAGGAACAACAACGATAGAGGTAGAGAATTACGATACAGTAACTTCCGGTTTAGCTGATGGTGAATCATATTATGATACAACTCCAGGTAATCAAGGAGGAGCGTACAGGACAACTGAAGGAGTAGATGTAGAGGCAGTCACTAATGCCAGTAACGGATATGATATCGGATTTGTAATGCCTGGCGAATGGTTAGAATACAGTGTAAATGTGAGTGAGACTGCTGATTACAAAATAATACTAAGTGTAGCCGCCGGTTCTATCGGTGCCGGTCCTATGCACATTGAATTTGGTCCACACAACTTAACTCCATATCGTGTAACAGCATCAGTAAGCGTACCTAATACGGGCGGGTGGAATACATGGACAGATTTAGAGGTTTCTTCTAATGTGACGCTTACAGCGGGTAACCAGATAATAAAGATGGTAATGGAATCCGGTTCTGCAGCAAATTGCGGTAATTTTGATTACATCAAGTTAATAAGATTAAGTGCAGACACAACACCTCCGGTAGTAAGTGCGGTAACACCATCTAACGTAACCGGTAGTGCAGCAGTAATAAAATGGACAACTAATGAGCTCGCTACCAGTAAAGTAGAATATGGATTAACAACAAGTTACGGCAGTGCAACACCGGTAACAGATACCGTTGGTGTGATCAATCACAGTGTTACATTAAGTGGCCTTACTGAAAACACAGCCTATCATTACAGGATGGTATCCGTTGATATGAACGGTAATACAATAACAACCGGAGATTACAGTTTTACAACGATATCTAATGATCCTTATCCACCTGTGATTAGCAACGTGGTAGCCGGTGTAACACAAAACAGCGCCGTAATAACATGGACAACTGATGAAAATTCAGATTCTCGGGTAGCATACGGAACTTCAACTGCGATGGGAACTACAACCACATTAGATCCGACAGCAACAAGGTTACACAGTGTTTCCATTAGCGCATTAGATAAAGGTAAGACCTATTATTACAAGGTCTACAGCCGTGACTCATCTAATAATCTTGCGATATCGTCACAATACATTTTCAAAACATATAACTTAAAGCACAGAATATATACCTATTACTATGATGACGGAACAACTGCAACCAAGACAGGAGCATCCGCAGCTGCGAGTTTGAAGTTCAAGGTTCAGGTATATAATGTAGATGAGAACAGTATTGCGACCGATTACACAGGTACAGTAACACTTACAACCAAGAACAGCAAGAGTAGTGTCCTGGATACAACAGATTCAACATTGACTGGGGCAGATTCCGGCGAGAAGGAAGTTTCAATACCGTTCCGTAGTGATATAAATACGATAGAACTAACAGGCGACACGACAGCGCCGGTCGTGATAAGTTTCAGTGATATGTATATCGCAAAGTTAGTAGGTTACCAGGGTGGAACAATACGGGGTGCTAACGGACTGAAGATACTCATCCCTACAGGAGTCTTGTCTGCTAACAAATATCTTGCTTCTATAAAGACAAGTTCATCACCGGAAGTAAAAAACAACATGAAATATGTTGACACGGTGAATCCGATATGTTACGACTTTGGCGAGTTAACATTTAACAATAATGCGCCTGTATTAGAAAACCAGGTATTCACAAGAGCAGTAAACATAACAATACCATACACAGCAGCGGATATAGGAACATTAAACGAAGATGGACTTAGAATCTACTACTGGACCGGAACAGATTGGGAATTAGCAACAGGAATCCAGACAGTAGACAAGTCAAACAACACAATAACCGCAACCGTCAAACATTTCTCAACATACCGGATATTAGGTAGTTATGTATCTGCTGATATGAGTAATGTGAAAGTCTATCCTAACCCGTATAATCCGGCGACAGCGGTACTGGGTAAATTGAAGATAATCAATTTACCAATGAATAGTACTATGAAGTTGTTTAGTGTAACAGGCGAAATAGTTCGTGAACTCAAAGAGACAGATTTTGGTAACCTTGGCTGGCTCGAGTGGGATGGCAAGAATGATAATGGAGACAAAGTAGGTAAAGGAGTATACATTTATCAGTTAGAAGACGCTACCGGTAGCAAAAAGACAGGGAAAATAGGACTGATTAAATAAAAACGTTATAGAGTTTTAGGGTTATAGGGTTAAAACTCTATAACTCTACAAACTCTACGAACTCTGCGATTCTACTACGATTATTTAATATAAAAAAGAACATCTTTAATGAATATGGATGTTCTTTTTTATATTATTTTTAAATCTTACATCTTACTTCTTATTTCTTTCTTCATATCTAAGTGCAATATTGGACAACATAACAGAAATTACCGATAAAATTAAATTTAGTTCTACGACTATAAGTAAAATTATGGCACAAATAATTTAGTTATTACAAATGACAATTTTTTACAACAAAAAGACCTTGACAAAAAATCAGTATTGTGTTATATAGATAGTAGAAGCAGATATTGATTATTAAGAGTGCAAAAATTCCGAAAAGGCTGCTCAAGGGAAACCTTGATGAGTTCGCAAAGCCGAGGGCTAAGATAGTTAATGCCAACAGGTTGCCGATAAACAAAAGGTGAGACAATAAAGATATTCTTTGTATATTTATACAAAGGATTACTATCAAGCTAGCAAGGTTACCGAAAACAAAAGAAGTTAATTAGAAAATTAGAGACTTGGTTTATTAGGTAATTAATAATAACAAAATACCTAATAACTAGTTAACTGATTTTCTGTTGTGCTTCTTTTTTTAATGCGCGGAAGTCGGACCTACTGGACCGACTGAGCACATAATCCCAATTACAAATTCTCTTATAAATAAGAATCGGGATAATCAACTGAGAACACAAGAACTTAAGAACAGTATCAGGGAGGATAATATGAAAAAACTAATAAGTTCTGTGATATTGGCAGTAATGATAACAGGTTTTATAAGTGTAGTTGATGTAGAAGCCGGTGTAGGCAGTTCAGCTATGCAATTTTTGAGAGTGGGCGTAGGTGCAAAGCAGGAAGGTATGGGTGGCGCACAGGTAGCAGTAGCCGAAGATGTCAATAGCGTATATTGGAATCCTGCAGGATTAGGTTCAGTCACTGCTACTGAACTCTCATTTATGCATTTATCATATTTTGAGGGAATAAATTACGAATATTTAGCAATAGGACATCCTGTAAATGAGAGTTCCACAATAGGATTACAGATAATGTATCTTAATTATGGCAATATAGACAAGACATTAGAAGATGCCAATGGTAACTATGATACAGCAGGCAGTGTAGGCAGTTATAGCGCGAAAGACATGGGTGGTGCGATAAGCTACGGCAAACAGGTAGATGAAACAATAAATATAGGTGGCAGTTTAAAGATGGTTAGTGAGAAGATAGACAGCGATACAGCATCAGGGTTTGGTTTAGACTTAGGAGTAGAGTATATTCCGGCTAAAGGCGGGTTACAATTAGGGTTAGCGGTTCAAAACATAGGTGGAAAAGTAGGCAGTGATAATTTACCCGGTAATATAAAAGCAGGATTAGGAAAGAAGCTATCAGTCTTTGACGGTGAGAACAATTTAACAGTAGCAACTGATGTTACTTATGAATTAGACAGTACAAATATAAAAGAGAACATCGGAATGGAGTTATTGTTAGCAGAATTATTATATTTAAGGGCAGGTTATAAGATAGGTTACGATGAAGAGAGCTACACATTAGGAGGTGGATTTAAAATAGCCGGTGAAAGTTCAACATTCAATATAGATTATGCATTCATACCCACAAAAGATTTAGGTGACACACACAGAGTATCTCTTGGTATAAGGTTTGGGGCAAAGGAATAGAAACAGAGGCGTACTTAATCCTTAGTCAAAAGTAGCGGCAGAGTCCCGCACAACAAATATGCGGGATAAACTCCGCTCTGCTTCTGTAAAGAGAAGAATTAGTAGATTAGTGAATTAGAGATTAAAATTAAAATATTGAAAAGATTTAAAAATTTAGAAATTAAAAATAATTGTTATAGAGTTAATAACGTTATAGAGTTTGTATAGTTAACCTCTATAACCCTAAATTAATAACTCTATGGCTTTTATTTATTTTTTTATACCTTAAAAAATAAAAATATAAAAAAACAAAATAATAATTGACAAAATAAAAGAAATGTGTTATATTATGCTGGAAATTTGGTAATTTTATATATCCATTAAATACTATCTTCAGAATTTGACAAACTATGGAGGGAAACAAAAATATTTACCCCGCTTATTGCGGGGTTGCATTCTCGGTCGGTGCAGTAGCTCCGACCTGCGAGTGCGAATTCCGAAAAGGCTACTCTCATGAAATTGAGATGCGTTCGCAAAACCAAGGGCTAAGATAGTCAAAGCCGAGTAGGTTACCGAAAAACAACAAACCACAAGCGGTTTATACGCTTGTGGCTATCAAGCTAGCAAGGTTACCGAAAACAAAAGAAGTGGATTAGTAAATTAGTAGATTAGCGAATTAGGTTAAAAACTTAATTAACTGATTAACTATTTTTCTAATATACTTCTTTTTTTTGTGCTCGGAGTTCGGAGCTACCGCACCGAATCGGGATCATCAACTCAAGACCAAAAGACCATAAGAACAGTAGTAAAAGGAGGGTAATCATGTCAAAACTGTTAAATGCAGTTCTGTTAGCAGTAATGGTAGTAGGTATTACATGTACAAACAATGTAGAAGCCGGAGTAGGTAGTTCAGCTATGCAATTTTTGAAAGTAGGTGTAGGTGCTAAACAGGAAGGTATGGGTGGCGCACAGGTAGCAGTAGCAGAAGATATTAATAGCGTATATTGGAACCCGGCAGGATTGGGTTCAGTCAGTGCTAACGAACTATCATTTATGCATTTATCACAATTTGAAGGAATAAACTACGAGTATTTAGCAATCGGGCACCCGATAAATGAAAGTGCAACAATAGGGTTACAGATAATGTATTTGAATTATGGAAATATAGACAAAACGTTAGAAGATGCAACAGGCGCATATGATACAATAGGCAGTGTAGGCAGTTATAGTGCAAAAGATATGGGCGGAGCAATAAGTTATGGCAGACAGGTAGATGAAACAATTAATATAGGTGGTAGTTTAAAGATGGTAAGCCAGAAGATAGATACAAACAGTGCATCCGGCTTTGGAATAGATTTAGGAGTAGAGTATATTCCTGTTAAAGGCGGATTACAATTAGGATTAGCGGTTCAGAACATAGGCGGTAAAGTGGGCAGTGACAATATGCCCGGGAATATAAAAGCGGGATTAGGCAAGAAGCTGTCAGCGTTTGAAGGTGAGAACAACCTTACAGTAGCAGCAGATGTCAATTATGGATTAGACAGTGCAAGTATAAAAGAGAATATAGGAATGGAGTTAATGATAGCCGAGATGGTAGGAATAAGAGCAGGATACAAGATAGGCTATGATGAAGAGACATACACATTAGGCGGTGGTTTTAAGATGAATAGTGAAAGTTCTACATTTAATATAGATTATGCGTTTGTTCCGACAAAAGATTTAGGCGACACGCACAGGATATCGCTTGGAATAAGGTTTGGCGGGAAATGATAAAGGAAAAAAGCGTTATAGAGTTATAGGGTTGTAGGGTTATAAGGTTTTAACTCTACAAACTCTAAAACTCTATAACTCTATAACTTTTCGATATGAAAACAAATCAAAATTGGAATAAAGCATATAGAAGAACCGGAGGGAAAAGTATGGGTAAGATTACCAGATGTTGTATGATGTCAATCGTACTCTTGGTTGGTTTAACAGCAATAACGCAGGCAATACAACAGGCATATCCAGCTGGTGTAGCCTGGGTAATAGGAACAGGGACAATAACAATACAGGCAGAAGATTATGATATGGTAGTAGATGGTAGTGGTTCCGGTGAAGCATATAGTGATACAACATCTGGTAATAGTGGTAACACATACAGAGCAAGCGAGAATGTAGATGTTACTGCAACAACCGATATAGGTGGCGGATACAAAGTAGGTTGGACAGTAACTGGTGAATGGATGGAATATAGTATAAATGTAAATGAGGGAGGACAATACAAAATAGTATTGAGAGCAGGCAGCGGATTGACAGTCACAGGTTGTCCTATACACATAGAATTTGGAACACATAAACAAACACCATATCTTCTAACAACACCTACAGGCGTACCACCAACAGGTAGTTATGATACCTTTACTGATGTAGTACTTGCAAATTCAGTTACACTGACAGCGGGAAGCCAGATAATGAAGCTAGTTCTCGATGACAGTGCAACAACAGGCGGCGGTGATTTTAATTACATCCAATTAATAAGAATAAGTGGAGATACATCTAATATAGTTAATATACCTACAATTAGTCCTGGAGCAGACACTTATGAAGTATCTGTTAATAGTGTAACGCTCGGCTGTACAACCGATGGAGCGACAACATATTATACATTAGATGGAAATAACCCGACATTAACATCGACTCAGTATTCTGCACCATTTACATTGACCAGTAATACAACGGTAAAAGCCAGGGCATTCAAAGCTGGAATGACAGACAGTTCAGTAAATAGCGTCCTATATACAATAACAGCCGCCATAGTACAACTGTCATATGGAAACGTTCCCGTAGGTACTCCGTGGTCAATAGGAACAGGTTCTACAACAATAGAGTTTGAAAATTATGATACAGTAGCTTCTGGTTCAGCATCAGGAAAAGGATACAATGATACATCACCCGGTAATAGCGGTAATGCATACAGGACAACTGAAAGTGTAGATATAGAGACATCAGTGAATGCCAGTGGTGGTTTTGATGTGGGATGGACAAAACCCGGCGAGTGGTTAGAATACAGTGTAAATGTAAATAATACTGGTGATTATAAAATATTAATAAGAGTAGGTAGTGGGCTGTTAGTCGATGGTGGTCCCGTACATTTTGAATTTGGAAATCATAATGAAACACCGTATCTTGTAACAGCATCAACAAGAGTACCACCAACGGGTGATTATCAAACTTATGTTGACCTGTTAGTCTCATCCGATGTTGTACTTACTTCAGGTCCCCAGATAATGAAATTCGTGATGGAAACAAACACAGCAGCCGGTTGTGGTAATCTTGATTGCCTTAAAATAATAAGTATAACCCCTGATACAACTCCTCCGGTAGTTAGTAGTACTGCAACAATAAGTATAACAGGAACTTCAGCAGTGGTGACATGGACAACTAATGAACCAGCAACCAGTAAAGTAGAGTATGGCTTAACAACAGGTTATGGCAGTGCATCACCGGTAACAGATAGCGGTGGAGTAACCAGCCATAGTGTACCAATAACAGGTCTTACTGAAAAAACAACATATCATTGCAGGGTAGTGACAACGGATATGAGTAATAACCCAACAACAACTGGTGATTTTACTTTTACAACAATTGCAAATGACCCGGATGCACCTATAATAAGCAATGTGAGTGCAGGCGTAACAGTAACTAGTGCTGTAATAATATGGACAACCAATGAGGTATCCGACTCACAGGTAGTATATGGACTTACAACAGCACTAGGCAGTACAACTACATTAAGTGCAACACCGGTAACCAGTCATAGTGTGGAACTTAGTAATTTAGATAAAGGAAAGACATATTATTACAGAGTCTATAGCAGGGATCCTGCTAATAATCTTGCAATATCAGCACAATACAGTTTTACGACATATAATTTAAAACACAGAATATATACTTATTACTATGATGAGATAACAACACCTGCAAGTTTGAAGTTCAAATTGCAGGTATTTAACATAGATGAAAACAGTATAGCAACCGATTATGCAGGAACACTAACCCTAACAACAAAAGATTCAAATGGTACAGTATTAGATGCTGTAAGTTCGACATTAACAGAAGCGGATTTAGGTGAGAAAAATGTTTCAATCGCATACCATAGCAACATAAATACAATAGAGTTAAGCGGTGACACAACCGCTACAATAGTAACAAAGTTTACTGACATGTATGCAGCAAATTTAGTCGGCAATAAGGGTGGGACAATAAAAGGAACAAATGGAATAGAGATAGTAGTACCGGCCGGAGTACTATCCAGTGACGAGAATCTTGCAGCAATACCGACAAGTGTCCCGCCGGCAGTTGGTAATACAATGGAATACGCTAATACAGTGAATCCTATCTGTTATGATTTTGGCGAGTTAATTTTTACAAATACCGTACCTGTCCTGCAAAACCAAATATTTACAAGGACGGTAAGTATAAAAATACCTTATACAGCGGAGGATATAGGAACGTTAGATGAAGACGGACTTAGAATTTACTTCTGGAATGGTACAGATTGGGATTTGGTATCAGGAGTCCAGACAGTAGATAAAACAAATAAAACAGTAACTGCAACCGTCAAACATTTTTCAACTTACCGTATATTAGGAAGTTATGTTTCTACAGACTTAAACACCGTAAAAGTTTATCCAAACCCGTATAATCCTACGACAGCTATAAACGGCATGTTAAAGGTTATAAACCTGCCGTTAAATGTCAAAATGAAATTTTACAGTGTAAATGGTGAATTAATCCGCGAGTTGAAAGAAATAGATTATGGTAATCTTGGATGGATAGTTTGGGACGGTAAAAATGATGATGGTGACAAAGTAGGAAGGGGAGTATATGTTTACCAGTTAGAAGATGCTAACGGTAAAAAGAAAACAGGTAAAGTAGGGTTAGTTAAATAGTAACAACAGTCCGATGTCCAAAGTTAAAAGTCGTAGTTGCAAAGCTTGTTTTGCTGCCGTGAAGTATGTAGTAGTTGCTTGCCCTCGGCAAGCTTAAACAAATCATAGAAAAGTTAATAAAAAAAAGAACATTTATTTTTTAAATGTTCTTTTTTTATTGGATTTTACATTACATTTCCGCAGTATACCTTAAGTTATATCTAAATCAATTCGCAAGTAACCGTTAGCTATTCACAATTAGCCGATAGACAAAATTCATGTTTTGTGTTATAAATATGGTAGAGAAACAGTCCGATGTCCGAAGTCCAATGTCAGAAGATGTAACACTAAGACACAATGACTCCAAAACACATTACACAGTTAAACGAAGTAGGAAAAAGAATTACAAGTTGTTTTACCCCGCAAAAAGCGGGGTTGCATTCTCGGTCGGTGCAGTAGCTCCGACCTGCGAGTGCTAATCCGAAAAGGCTGCTCCTGCGAAAGCGGGATGAGTTCGCAAAACCAAGGGCTAAGATAGTAACGCCAACAGGTTGCCGATAAACGACAAATGAGACAATAAAAGATTCTTTGTGTATTTTAAGTTGTCATTGCGAGCGTAAGCGAAGCAATCTAATAATATACAAAGGATACTATCAAGCCAACTAGGTTACCGAAAACAAAAGAGTTTATTAGTAAATTAGAGATTAGTTAATTAGTATAAAAACCTAATTAATTGATTATTTGGTTTTCTGATAAGCTTTTTTTTATTTACCAAATTACCAATTACTGTTTTTAAAGGAGTAGTTATGAAAATCACAAATAAGGAAACAAAAAATGAAATTAAAGGAGGAAAAATGCACAAGATGTTAAGTTTATTTGCGTTAGCAGTAATGGTCGTAAGTATTACATGTATCAGCAAATTAGAAGCTGGCGTATGCAGTTCAGCTATGGAGTTTTTGAAAGTAGGTATAGGTGCAAAACAGGAAGCTATGGGTGGCGCACAAGTAGCAGTAGCTGAAGATGTCAATAGCGTATATTGGAACCCGGCAGGGTTAGGGTCAGTAAGTTCAACTGAACTCTCATTTATGCATTTATCGCTTTTTGAAGGAATAAATTACGAATATTTAGCGCTCGGACATCCTGTTAGTGAAGACTCCACAATAGGGTTACAGATAATGTACCTTAATTATGGCAATATAGACAAGACATTAGAAGATGTCAATGGCGCATATGATACCGTAGGCAGTGTAGGCAGTTATAGTGCGAAGGATATGGGTGGCGCAATAAGTTACGGCAAACAGGTAGATGAGACAATAAACATAGGTGGTAGTTTAAAAATGGTAAGCCAGAAGATAGATAATGACACTGCATCGGGGTTTGGCTTAGATTTAGGAATAGAGTATATGCCTGTAAAAGGCGGATTACAATTAGGGTTAGCGGTCCAGAACATAGGCGGTAAAGTAGGCAGCGATAATTTACCCGGTAATATAAAAGCGGGATTAGGCAAGAAGCTCTCGACATTTGAAGGTGAGAACAATTTAACAGTAGCAGCTGATGCTAATTATGAATTAGACAGTGCTACAACAAAAGAGAATATAGGGTTAGAATTAATGGTAGCCGAGATGGTAGCAATTCGTGCTGGATACAAGATAGGATATGATGAAGAGACATACACATTAGGCGGCGGGTTTAAGATGAGCGGTGAAAGTTCTACATTTAATATAGATTATGCGTTTATACCTACAAAAGATTTAGGCGATACACACAGAGTATCGCTAGGTATAAGGTTTGGTGGGAAAGAGTAAAGACAGTCCGATGTTCTTGGTCCTTAGTCCGTAGTCAAAATGTAGTTGCAGAGCTTGCTCTGCTGAAGTTTTAAAGATTGAAAAATTAAAGAATAAATGATAAAATATGAAAGTAAATTGAAAGATTAAAAGATTTAAATATTTAGAAAATTAAAAAACATGAGAGCTTAAGAACACAAGAGCATAAGAACGACATTAAAAATTGGAGGTAAAATTATGGGTAAGATAATAAGACGATATCTGATTTTAGTTGCTGTAATGTTTGTGGTATGTTTTGTCACAAAAGGGTGGGCTGATTTTACTTCCGGGGATATTTATAAAGAATTTACTTATCCCACCAACTCTTATTATCCTGTTTGTGGAGACTGGATAAATTTTGCTGCTGCAACTTATTGTCCATATCCTACACTGGCGAATCAAAATCCGCCAACCTCTAACAATGTAAGCATTCCTCTAGCAAGCGACCTTACCGATTTAAAAAAAGCGGAATTGTATTCATCTATTTGGGGTGGACATTCATGGGGTACCGGAGGAACAACCCAACGGGAGACCCGTATAAATGGTGGAGCATTTCAACTTTTACCAATCCCTAATGTGCCTAGTGACTATATGTACTACTTTACGGAATATGCTACTCAACCGTTAGATATTCCAAATCCAGCGACCTCGTTGCATGTAGGTAATAACTTAATAGAAGCCTGGTGTCATAGAAGTATTACTTCTTTTGTTTTTCCGTTTATGTATGTATATTCAAATACAATACGTGTCTATTATAATTCAAAAACTCATCCTACAGGCACAATATCAGTGACACCGGGAGCTGATAGTCAGGTTTTCACTGCGAGTGTTCCTGCATACACGGGTGGAATAAGACAAGTAGACTATATTGGATATTATAAAGATTTTAACTGGGAAGGTGATGGTAAGTTTCTAAATTGGCATTATACATACAAGGGCGGTACACTTCTGAAACATATAGGTACTGCTACTTCCGGTACTTATTCAGTAACATGGGATACCAGATGGATACCTGACCAGGACCTGCCAGTACAAGTAATAGCCCGTATAGTTGGTAACGATGGTATGTGCTATATTACACCGGCAGTTACTCTTCCCCTTAATTCTAATACCAGAAACTACTCTGTAAAATTATTTTCTTCATCTAATATTCCACAAAGGTTTAGTTCAAGTAATAATAAAGTAATGACATGTTCTTACACCATTGGGACAATGGATAAGGCAATAGCCGCAAGACTTATTTTACATACTTGGTGCGGTGCAGGACAGGATGCTATTCCTGCAGTACGCGAAGTAGGAATTAATGGTAATGTAGTATCAACTACATTTGGTACAAGAACAGCTCCCGCTTTTGATACTATTGATATTACAAATCTTAGCTTTCTACAAGCTGGTACAAATACATTTCACATTAAGTCAGATACAGCAGGACATGCAGCTGAAGTAAACTGGCCGGGACCTGTAATATTAGTTAAATATAACACTGTTGGTATGCCTACAGCGAGTATAACAAGTCCAACTACCGACTCGACATTTTCAGCACCGGCAAATATAACTATAGGTGCGACAGCAACTGATAGTGATGGTACTATAACCAAAGTAGAATTTTTCCAAGGCACTACTAAATTAGGAGAAGACACAGTAAGCCCGTATAGTTATTCATGGTCGAATGTTCAGGCAGGTAGTTATGTTTTAACAGTTAAAGCAACAGATAATAGTGGAAATATAACGACATCAAATCCTGTTAGTATTTCTGTAGGCGGGGGTAAACCGGTTGGGGGTTGGTGGAATGACGGCTGGACTTACCGGTTTGGTGTGGATGTTCAGGCAGGAGCATATGAAAGAAAAAATAAACCGGTTGATGTAAATGTTAATTTTACTACATTATTAACCGGACTTAGTACAAGCGGAACATTTGATCCCGGTTCTATTCGTGTGATAGAAGTCCTTGGAGATGGTACGGTAGTCAATGCATCAGTTCCGTTCCAGTTTGACCAATCAAGCACATATAATGCAAGCAATAATGCGTCCGGAACAATTACTTTTATAATGGATAATACGACGATAGCAAATGCCACAAGATATTATCATATATATTTTAATACAGGAACCAATTTAATCGCTCCTTCAATAACACCGCAAGTAACACTAACAGACAATGTAACAGATGAGGGTCAGAGCAGTTTTAAAATAGAAACTCAACAGGGTACATATTATTATCAAAAACAAGGTGCTTCATTTTCAAGTCTTGTTGACAAAAATGGTAACGACTGGATAAATTACCATAATATTCCTACTACATCTGGCGATGTATACCGCGGAATACCAAACATGATTTACCCTGAAGGTAGTTTCCATCCGGGTGCTACTACAGGAACAAGTGTTCTTGTTAATTCAGGTCCACTTAAAACAACTATTAATTCAAAGGTAACCGGCGGGTGGGAATGCAATTGGGAAATATATCCTGAGTATGCAAAAATGACGCTTGTAACAGCCGGTCATGATTATTGGTTTTTATATGAAGGTACACCCGGTGGTGTATTGGATGATACTGACCAATGCGTCCGGTCTAACGGAACACAAACACCACTTTCAGCTGCAGGCACATGGTCAGGCGACCTGACTAACGAGTGGGCATATTTTGAAGATAATGCGATTACGCGTTCACTTTTCTTTGCACATCACGAAGATGATACTCAACCGGACTCTTATTGGCCAATCAATATAGCGTCATCGTATTTAACAGTATTCGGGTTTGGTAGAAAATCCAATGAAGCAGTTCCTTATATGAATGCATCTGCAGTTCCGGCACATTTCACAATGGGACTTTGGGATAGCAAAACGTATGCAGATATGACTAAAGTGGTAGAATCTGCATACCGTGATTTAGGGGTAATCCAGAGAGAAGCTGAACAAAAAACAGTATCTGCCGAACCAATAAAAATTCATCCTACTAATCCACATTACTTCGTATACAAAGGTCAGCCGACAATATTGATTGGCTCTAACGAACATTATGGCGCAGTCCTGAATCTTGATTTTGATTATGTCACATATTTAAATGAATTGCAGTCTAAAGGACTTAATTATGCACGTATATTTTCCGGTGTCTATGTTGAACCTTATAATAATCCGTTCAGCTATTGGGATATAGATGATAATACTCTTGGTCCGGCTAACAATAAACTTATCTGTCCTTTTGCAAGAAGTGTAGATTTAAACACTTTTAAATTTGACTTAAATAAATGGGATACCGCGTATTTCACCCGCCTTAAAGATTTTGTTTCAAAGGCAAGTGATAGAGGAATAGTAATAGAAATTACCTTTTTCTGTCCTTATTGGGCAAGCACTAATGTTGATTCATATGGAAACCCGATGTGGGCACGCAGTCCTTTTAATTCAACTAACAATATCAACGGTGTTGGAAATATTGCATCTCACACTAACAGTGGCACAAATAGTGTCTGGGATATTAATAATAATAATGGTTTAACAATTTATATGAGTAGTATGGTAGCAAAGACAGTTCAGGAATTGAATGACTATGATAATGTTATTTTTCAGGCATGTATTGAGCCTGACTATTATTCAGATTCTCATGCTATGGCAGCTACATTTGACCCTTATATGATATCTAAAATAGCTGCGGCAGAGGTATCACTCCCGAAAAAACATCTTATATCTCAAAATGGACCACCTGAAATACTTCGTCCAAATGCGTCTTATATCAGCCGCGATGGTCTTAGTGCTCAAAATATAGGAACAAGTTACAACAAAGATGTACCCTTAACATGTGACGAAATAACATATTTAGGCAGACCTGATGTTTCATATCGAACATGGGGATGGAAAAATATCCTCGCCGGTGCTGCAGGATTTAATATGCTCGACTTAACATTCACAACAACACTTGAAAATGGTACAAAAGTTTTACCTGCAACAACAGGAGCAAATCCGCCTGGAAACACCATTGGAGGAGGAGGTCAGACATTACGCACTCAATTAGTAATTTTAAAGAATTTTATGGGTAGTCTTGATTTTGTAAAAATGGTACCTAACAGTTCAATTGTAACCGGAGGAATTCCATCCGGTTCAACAGCATATGCATTGGTTGAACCCGGTAAACAGTATGCTGTTTATATTGGACCAACAAATTTAGGAAACCATGATAGTCCGATTTCACCACGAACGACTACACGGACAACCACACTTACACTTAATTTACAATCAGTCGCAGTTAGTTATAAAGCAGATTGGATTAACACTTTGACAGGTGTTATAGATAAAACAGAAACATTCGCACATACCGGAGGCAACAAGGCACTTATTTCTCCGGATTTTCTTGATGATATAGCGCTGCGAATAATGGATACTTCCATTTCGCAGCCACCTGTTGTGACTATAAGTACAATAGGCGTTATAAATGGTAGTACTCCTCCTGCTGCTTTAACAATAAAAGTAGACGCATCCAGCAGTAATGGTATAAAACAAGTAGATTTTTACAATGGTGCTTCATGGCTTGGAACAGATACCAGTTCGCCTTATGAGTTTGCATGGAATAATGTTGCTGCAGGAACTTACAGTATAACTACCAAAGCTACAGACAACAATAATAACACAGCCATATCGACAGCAAAAATAGTAACAATAGTTGACAATTCTGTTTCGCCTCAGCAGGCGTATCCTGCAGGAGTAGCGTGGTTGATAGGTGCAGGGACAACAACAATACAAGCGGAAAATTACGATATGGTAACAAGTGGTATAGGTGAAGGCGAGGCATATCATGATACAACAGCAGACAATAAAGGTGGCGGAGTATACAGGACAAGCGAGTATGTAGATGTGCAGGTATGTGGTGACACAGATGCCGGGTACAATATAGGCTGGACAATGCCCGGTGAATGGCTGGAATACAGCATAAATGTGAATCAGGGCGGCGAATACAAAATAATACTTAGGTGTGCCAGCGGTATGACAAGCAACGGAGGACCCATACATCTTGAATTTGGCACTCACAAGGAATCAGCATACGTTAAAACAGCATCTGTAAGCGTACCACCGACAGGCGGGTGGGGAACATGGACAGATTTAACACTATCAACAGGAGTAACGCTTACCGCAGGCAACCAGATAATGAAGTTAGTTATGGAAACTAGTGCAGCAACCGGCTGTGGTAATTTTAACTACATTAAATTAATAAAAGTGACTGCGGACACACCAAATACAGTAGAAACACCTACAATTGGCCCCGGTGCAGGAACATATCCGGATTCTGTTACAGTAACCCTTGGTTGTTTAACCAGCGGAGCGACAATAAGATATACAACAGACGGAACAGACCCGACATCAACATCAACCCAATATTCCGCACCATTTACACTATCTGCTAGCGCAACCGTCCGGGCACGTGCATTCAAAACTACTATGACCGACAGTTCCATAAATAGTGTGGCATATGTTATAACAAGCGTATCTACTCAACAGTCATATGGTAACAGCGGTAATCCATGGCAAATAATAGCAGGAACAACAACTATACAAGTTGAGAATTATGATACAGTAACAACCGGTTCTGCGTCCGGTGAGACTTATTTTGATACAACATCCGATAATAAAGGTGGTGGAGTATTCAGGACAACCGAAGGTGTAGATGTAGGAGTATGCACCGATATAGACGGTGGATATTATGTAGGTTGGACAGCACCAACTGAGTGGTTGGAATATAGTGTAAACGTAAATGAAACTGGCGAATATAAAATAATAATAAGAGCAGCCAATGGAGGTTCAACTGCAAGTCCTATACACATTGAGTTTGGAGATCACAATTTAGCACCATACAGGACAACACCATCAGTAAGTGTACCGGCGACAGGTGGATGGGCTACATGGGCAGATGTAATAGTTTCATCCAATGTGTCACTTACAGTAGGCAACCAGATAATGAAGTTAGTCATGGAAACCGGTAGCTCAGCCGGTAATGGTAATTTTAATTATGTTCGTTTAATAAGACTAACTGCCGACACAACACCGCCGGTGGTAAGTGTGGTAATACCAACTAATGTATCTGGCAGTGGAATAGTGATAACATGGACGACAAATGAACCTGCAACCAGTATGGTCGAGTATGGATTAACAACAAGTTATGGCAGCGTAACTCCCGTAACAGATACCGATGGTGTATACAACCACAACGTTACACTAAGTGGTCTTACTGAGAATACAGTATATCATTACCGTATGGTATCCGTAGATATGAATGGTAACCCAACAACTACCGGGGATTATAATTTTACAACAATATCTAATGATCCTAACCCGCCGGTAATAAGCAATGTAACAGCCGGTGTAACACTAAACAGTGCAGTAATAACATGGACAACCGATGAAGACTCAGATTCACAGGTTGCATACGGAACTTCAACTGCACTCGGTACTATAACTACATTAGATTCAATAGCAACAAGATTGCATAGTGTTCCACTTAACGGATTAGATAAAGGTAAGACATATTATTACAAGGTCTATAGTCGGGATGCATCTAATAATCTTGCAATATCGTCACAATACAGTTTCAAAACGTATAACTTAAAGCACAGAATATATACCTATTACTACGATGACGGGACAACTGCAACCAAGACAGGAGCATCTGCAGCTGCGAGTTTGAAGTTCAAAGTTCAGGTATATAATATAGATGAGAACAATATTGCGACCGATTACACAGGTACAGTAACACTTACAACCAAGAACAGCAAGAGTAGTGTCCTTGATACAACTAATTTAACATTAACCGAGTCAGATTCCGGCGAGAAGGAAGTTTCAATACCGTTCCGTAGTGATATAAATACTGTAGAACTAACCGGTGATGTAACAGCGCCTGTAGTAATAAGTTTCAATGAAATGTATATCGCAAAGTTAGTAGGCTACCAGGGTGGTTCAATACGGGGTGCTAACGGTCTAAAGATACTGATACCTACAGGAGTCTTATCTGCAAACAAGTATCTTGCTTCAATAAAGACAAGTGCAGCTCCGGCAGTAAAAAATAATATGAAATATGTTAACACTGTTAATCCGATATGTTATGATTTTGGCGAGTTATCATTTGGAACCGGAAATGCGCCAGTATTAGAAAACCAGGTATTCACAAGAGCAGTAAACATAACAATACCATACACAGCAGCGGATATAGGAACATTAAACAAAGATGGGCTTAGGATTTACTACTGGACCGGGACAGATTGGGATTTGGTATCAGGAGTCCAGACAGTAGACAAAGTAAACAATACGGTAACTGCGACAGTGAAACATTTCTCAACATATCGTATATTGGGAAGTTATGTATCTGTTGATATGAGTAATGTGAAAGTTTATCCTAACCCGTATAATCCTGAAACAGCAGTAAGTGGTAAATTAAAAGTAATAAATCTTCCAATGAACAGTACTATGAAGTTGTATAGTGTAGCCGGAAGAATCGTTCGTGAACTCAAAGAAGTAGATTTTGGTAATTTGGGTTGGCTCGAGTGGGATGGCAAGAATGACGATGGTGACAAGGTAGGTAGGGGAGTATATATTTATCAGTTAGAAGACGCTGCGGGTAGCAAGAAAACCGGGAAAATAGGATTAGTAAAATAAAAGACGCGTTATAGAGTTATTGGGTTATAGGGTTTTAACTCTACGAACTCTAAAACTCTATAACCCTAAGACGCTAAGTTGCCTACAATTTAGAAAAAACTGTTTGTTTAACCCAATCTGTGTTTTTACGGAAGTTGCCCGGCGGTGTGTTGTAATATTTCCGAAACAGCTTTGTAAAAAGGTATACGTTACTGAACCCTACTTTTGAAGCAATAGCTTTTAATGGCATACAAGTAGTTACTATCATATCTTTAGCAGTTTCAAGACGGATATTTCTTAAGTCCTCCATAGGTGTTCGTCCTGTTATTTTTTTATATTTTTTTAAGAAATGATATTTACTTGTATGTGCGTAATTTGCAAGATTTTTCAAAGCTAAAGGTTTATTTAAGTTATCTATCATAAAACTTTTTAACTTAGCTATAAACGGATGATTTTCTTCAGATTCAAAATCTTTTGTTAATTCAATTCTTATAACTTCAAATATTTTATCTTGTAGTAATCGTCTATACGGATAGTTTGATTGGTCTTGTTCATTTAGCCATTTAGCCAAAAAACATATTTTTCTGCTTGTGTTATGTATTAAAACAGGAAATTCTATTTTCCTTTTTTCTTCCCATTCAATACAGATAACTTCTGTTCCGCGGGTGGATTGCTCTTTATGGGCTGCCCCTGCATGATAAAACAGAATATCACCGGTTTTTGCACGAACTTCTTTTCCTGATATTTCGACACAAACTGAACCTTTAAGAATAATTACAAGTTCATGAAAAGAATGATAGTGTTTTTTCATCTTCCCGGTAGGATATGGACCCTGATGTGACACATGATGCGACACATCGATTAATTTAGCTCCCTTGAAATTCAGCACATTATACGGAATTAAATTTGGTTTATTCATTTTAAATGACACCGGACATAAAGTCAGGATAGCTTTTTTGTTTTTCAAGAGCAATGAAATTAATTATATAAAATAATTAAAAAAAGTCAATTTTGATTCCTGCATATTATTTTCATTGCTTTTTTTTTGCTATTTTGTATAATAAATTTTTAAGAAAATCTAACCATTATTATATAATTCACAATTTTGCTGAGGTAAATAAATGAAATTTCTTAAGTATACTTTTCCTTTCCCGGAAAAAGATTATCCTTTTCAGATAACCACACAAAATATTGTTCACAGAACTTATCATGTCCATCCTTTTATTATTGAGTTCCAATATATCCGTTCCGGAAATGGCTTTTTTTATATTAAAGACAAGCGATATGCGACTAAAGATAAATCATTATTCATTATTCACGAACACGACATTCATACTTATATTAACGAGGGGAAAAAAGCACCGGATGTCAATATAACTCTTATGGTTTTTTCTAAATATTTATTTGAAGATTATCCTGCTATTCAACCTTTATTAAAAAGTATTATTAATTGCCATAAAAACTTTCCGCATCAAATATGTTTTAATGAAAAGGAAGCAAATGATATAGAATTAATTTTATATATGCTTGAGCAGGAAAGAAAAAAGAAAGGAGAAAATTATCATGAAATTATGACAACTTTGCTTATAACATTTTTAATGTTAATAAAGAGAAATATTTCTAATACAAAAAAAAATATCATTTCCACCGAAGAGCACAATCATATAATTGATGTGGTTTTGGAATATATTGATAAACACTTTAAAGAACATATAACTCTTTCAAATTTATCAAAGCATGTGGGATATTCTCCTTATCATATAAGTCATTTGTTTAAGAAATTTAGCGGATTAAGTTTTAAGGCGTCCATAGCCAACAGAAGAGTCCTTGAAGCAAAACGTATTTTGGAGCTGGATAACAATAAAAAAATAATTGCTATTGCATACGAAGTTGGTTTTAAAAATCTCGGTGCTTTTAATTGGAATTTCAAACGTCTTACCGATATAACTCCTTCACTATACCGCAAGTTATATATGTCTGTTCAAAAGTAAACCAAAGAAAAAACATATCAATTCCTGCACATTAACAGCAAGTACCCGTTACTAATTCGCAAGCAACCGATAGACAGAATTCGTGCTTTGTGTTATATATATAGTAACAGACAACAAAACACTACAACACTAACACACATTACACAGTTAAATAAGGAGGAAAAGAAAATATTGAAGTAGTATCCCGAAAAGGCTGCTCCCGAGAAATTGGGATGAGTTCGCAAAACCAAGGGCTAAGATAGTGAAGCCAACAGGTTGCCGATAAACGACAAAATAAGAAAACCAGGTTCTTCGTAGAAGCAGGTAGAGGTAAAGGTAAAGAGATAAGGCAGCTACGAAGAGCAACTATCAAGCTAGCAAGGTTATCGAAAACAGAAGAAGTGGATTAGTAAATTAGTGAATTAGCGAATTAGGTTGAAAAAACTTAATTAACTGATTAGCTAGTTTTCTAATATGCTTCTTTTTTGTTTTATTGAGTCCCCTACTGGAGACCAATAAAACAATCCCGATAACATATTTAGTTATGAATAAAAATCGGGGTAATCAATATTGAGTCCCCTACCGGAGACCAATAAAACAATCCCAATCACATATTCAGTTATAAATAAAAATTGGGATCATCAACTCAAGAACTCAAGAACTTAAGAACATAAGAACAGCAGTAAAGGAGGTCAATATGCGTAAGATGTTAAGTTCAGTAATGTTGGCAATTATGGTAGTAGGTACTATATGTACAGGTAATTTACAAGCCGGTGTATGCAGTTCAGCTATGGAGTTTTTGAAAGTAGGTATAGGTGCAAAACAGGAAGCTATGGGTGGCGCACAAGTAGCAGTAGCTGAAGATGTCAATAGCGTATATTGGAACCCGGCAGGGTTAGGGTCAGTAAGTTCAACTGAACTCTCATTTATGCATTTATCGCTTTTTGAAGGAATAAATTACGAATATTTAGCGCTCGGACATCCTGTTAGTGAAGACTCCACAATAGGGTTACAGATAATGTACCTTAATTATGGCAATATAGACAAGACATTAGAAGATGTCAATGGCGCATATGATACCGTAGGCAGTGTAGGCAGTTATAGTGCGAAGGATATGGGTGGCGCAATAAGTTACGGCAAACAGGTAGATGAGACAATAAACATAGGTGGTAGTTTAAAAATGGTAAGCCAGAAGATAGATAATGACACTGCATCGGGGTTTGGCTTAGATTTAGGAATAGAGTATATGCCTGTAAAAGGCGGATTACAATTAGGGTTAGCGGTCCAGAACATAGGCGGTAAAGTAGGCAGCGATAATTTACCCGGTAATATAAAAGCAGGATTAGGCAAGAAGTTCTCAGCATTTGAAGGAGAGAACAACCTTACAGTAGCAGCTGATGCTAATTATGAATTAGACAGTGCGACCACAAAAGAGAATATAGGTTTAGAGTTAGTGGTTGCCGAGATGGTAGCAATTCGTGCTGGTTATAAGCTCGGATATGATGAAGAGACATACACATTAGGCGGCGGATTTAAGATGAGTGGTGAAAGTTCTACATTCAATATAGATTATGCGTTTATACCTACAAAAGATTTAGGCGATACACACAGAGTATCGCTAGGGATAAAGTTTGGAGGGAAAGAGTAAGAGACAGAGCGGGTAAGCAGGTAAGCGGATTAGTGAATTAGTTAATTAGAAGATTAAAAAAGAAGTTCAATGTCCGATGTAGCTGCACCATCTTATGGTGCCAATAAATATGAAAACAAACCAAATTAGGAATAAAATATATAGAAGGATGGGAGGACAAATTATGGGTAAGATTATCAGATGGTGTATGATGTTTGCAGTAGTGATGTTAGGTTTAAGTACAGTATCACAAGCAGCAACGGGTTATGCGGATTTTACTCCTGGTGATATTTACAAAGATTTTACGGCAAAACCAAATACCTATGGTAAATTAGGTATTCTAGGGCAAATTTTAACTTATGGTTGTGATACAAATCCAGTACAAGCAAATTTATGTAATAATAATAAGCCACCAACTGATTTGTATGTAACTATAGGTACAGGTGACCTTCAAGATGCAATAAAAGCAGAAGTATATGTAACTATGTGGGGGGGACATTATGGTACTACAGAGGAAAGGATACGTGTAAATAGCGCAAGTGATCTCGACTGGAAACCTTTACCACTACCTGTTAGTACACCCACTCAGACTATATCAGCCGCTAGGTCTATTTATTATCTTAGAACATTATATTCTACAGTACCGATAGAAATTTCACCATCCTCGTTACACGTAGGGACTGATAATAAAATTCAATTTTGGGCCACACAACAGCCGGCGTGGGGCTATCCACACTACTGGGTATATTCATTTACAGTGCGTGTCTATTATGATGGTTCAAAAAAACTTCATCCTACAGGAACTATATCAGTGGTTCAAAACGGTGATACTCAAACTTTCACTGCCAATGTAGACACATATTCAGCTGGAATAAGCTCAGTAAACTATATAGGATGGTATAAAGATTTTAATTGGGAAGGCGATGGTCGTTTTCAAAACTGGCATTATATATGTAGAAACGGTATACTTGATAAACATATAGGCACATCTATTACTGGTCCTTCTTATTCAGTACCATGGAATACTGCTTGGATACCGGACCAGGATGAGCCAATTAAGGTAGTAGCTCGTATAGTTGGTAAAGATGGTATGTGCTTTATCACAAATACAGTTAATCCTACATTTTCCAGCAGAAATTACTCCGTAAAACTATATTCTGCAAAGAACGTTCCGGAAAGTTTTAGTTCCAGTGGGAATGTTATAAAGACATGTGATATTAATATTAGCGATTCAATGACTAATATAAAAGAAGCAAAACTTATTGTTCCTACATGGGGTGGTGCAGGAGAGTCAGGTCATACTACGAGTCGTGAAGTGGGAATTAATAATACAATGTTATCAAATACGTTTGGTAATCAGGTAAATTACAACACATCTCCTGCTCCAGATTACACTTTTGATACTATGGATATTACACCTCTTAGTGTCTTAAAAGGAGGTATAGGTGACACTGGTAAAAACACATTTTACATTAAATCCCTTTATACTGATACTCCCACACAGCATCATGCTGCTGAAGTAAACTGGCCAGGACCGGTGATATTAGTGAAATATAATACTCAAGGTATACCTACCGCGAGTATAACAAGTCCGACTAATAATGCAACATATTCAGCACCAGCAACTATAACTATAAATGCAACAGCAACTGATTCTGATGGTACTATAAGCAAGGTAGAATTTTTTTACAATGGTACTTATAAAATCGGAGAAGATACTGTATTCCCATATACTTATACATGGTTAAATGTACAAGCAGGTAGTTATGTGCTTACAGTAAAAGCGACAGATAATAGTGGAAACGTAACGACATCAAATCCTATTAGTATAACCGTTGGAGGAGGTAAACCGGTTGGTGGTTGGTGGAGTGAAGATTTTAATTATCGGTTTGGTGTAGATGTCCAGGCAGGAGCATATGAAAGGACCAACAAGCCTGTTGAGATAGCTATCAATTTTACAGAATTACTAACTGGACTTAGTGCAAGTGGAACATTTGATCCCGGTTCTATCCGGGTGGTAGAAGTGCTTGGAGATGGAACAGCAAAGAATACAGTTCCGTTCCAGTTTGACCAATCAAGCACATATAATGCAACTACTAATGCGGCTGGTACACTTGTTTTTATTATGGATAATATGACAACAGCAAATGCAACAAGATATTATCATATATATTTTAACACAGGTCCAGAAACTGTTTATACAGTAACACCGCAAATAACACTAACAGATAATGTCCAAGATGAGGGAAAGGACTGTTTTAAAATAGTAACAGGTCGGGGAACATATTATTATTCAAAAAAAGGAGCTGCTTTTTCAAGCATGAATGATATTGCTGGTAATGACTGGATAGATTATCAAACCACTCAGCCACAAAAATTCCGAGGTATACCTAATATTAGACCTTTCCATCCGGACGAGACAATTAGCGCAAGTTCCATAGTGAGTCAGGGACCATTGAAAGTGAAAATTAAATCCGATAGCAATGATGGTTTATGGGGATGCACGTGGGATATATATCCTGAGTATGCAAAGATGACAATGACAAAATATCCCAATGCATACTCGTTCTTATATGAAGGAAACATAGGTGGAACATTTGATACTGCCGGCACAGCGGATTATTTATATATGTCAGATGGCATCAAACATTTTTCCGGAGAATATGAAGATTATGAAAGTAAAAGTCTTTTTAACTCTGATATACCAAATCCGGAGTGGATATATTTTGCGGATGGTACTTTAAACCGCAGTTTATTTTTAGTAAATCATCAGGATGATACTAATAAAGATATATATTATAAGTCTAATCCTGCTCTTTCATATGGTAATTTGACAGTATTTGGTTTTGGCAGAACAAATAGTCCGGTAACAGGATATTTGAATCCAGCTCTCCCTGCATACTATACAATAGGGTTTGCAGAAAGCAAAGATTTAACAACAACATCAAAGACAATAGAATCATCATGGAGAGATTTGAATGTGATACCGAGAGATGCAGAGAAAAAACCTGCATCATTATCAGAACCGATAACAGTTCATACTACCAATCCACATTACTTTTTATATAAAGATAAACCAACAATATTAATTGGTTCTAACGAACATTACGGTGCAGTCCTTAATCTTGATTTTTCCACTGCAACATATTTGAATACACTCCAGGCTGACGGACTTAATTATGTCCGCATATTTTCCGGACCATATATTGAGCCGGCACAGAATATAGCTACAGATAATTTTCATTACTGGAATATCGATAATAATACCCTTGGTCCAACTAACAATGGCTTTATCTGTCCTTGGGCAAGAAGTACTAATCCTGCTGATACTGGATTTGCGAATGATTCAAACAGTCGCAAGTTTGACCTATCCAAGTGGGATGAAAACTATTTTAGCCGTCTCAAGGATTTTGTTAAAGGGGCCAGTGATCGGAATATAATAGTAGAAATTACCTTTTTCTGTCCTTTTTGGATGACTAGCAACGTAAAAAGCGTTCCACCTAATATTATGTGGTTCCGCTCTCCAATGAATGTAAATAATAATATCAACGGTGTGGGAAATATTGCATCTTACACTTCTGATGGTCAGAATAGCGTTTGGGATGTTAGCAGTAACGCTGCGCATGATGATATTAGCGGTGACGGTTTGCGCAATGGCGGTTTAACGCCCTATATGGGTAAAATGGTAGCTGAAGTAGTTAGGCGACTGAATGAATATAACAATGTCATTTATCAGCCGAGTATTGAGCCTACTATCAATTATAGTTTAACTAACAAAGGTACTATGTCAACTATATTTGATTCTTACATTATTTCTACAATTACCGTGACAGAAGCAGCCCTTCCTAAAAAACACCTTATTTCTCAAAATCATACTTTAGATAAATCTACTATCCTTTCGAATGTGACTGTTCTTACATGGGATAGTGATGATCCAAATATACCGGGAACATACTCCGATCAAAATAAACCCATGATAATGGATGAAGGTACATATAAAGGCTGGCCTGATGCCGCATATCGCCCTGGAGCATGGAGATGGATGTTGGCTGGTGGTGCAGTATTTAACATGCTTGACATAACATTCACCCCTAATGATGAAAGTGGGACAAATGTTCCTCCTCTACCTCCGCTTACATCCCGTTCGGCGTTCTTCACTAAACCGAACGACTCATTCACCATCGGAGGAGGAGGTCCAGCCTTCCGTACTCAAATGAAAGTTTTGAATGACTTTATGAATAAATTCGGTTTTGTAAATATGGAGCCTAATAATTCAGTTGTAACATCACTCCCATCTGGAGTAGGTGTGCGGGCATTGGTTCAGACTGGCCAGCAATATGCTATTTATTTATCAAAAACTCTTTCAATACCGCTACCAGCACCTGTTGGATATACTCTACCTGCAAATCAAAAAATTTCTGCATCTAGTACCTTTAATGTTAATCTACCGGCAGGTAGTTATAAAGCTGAGTGGGTCGATACTTTGACAGGAAATCCATCTAATACAGACGAAACATTTACACACCCTGGAGGTAACAAGTTAATGACTACTCCCCCGGTTGCGTGTGAAGATATAGCATTGAGGATTCTTAATACAGCCATTTCACAACCACCGACTGTAAACATAAATACAATAGATGTTATAAATGGCAGTAATCCGCCTGCTGCTTTAACAATAAAAGTAGACGCATCCAGCAGTAACGGTATTAAACAAGTAGATTTTTACAATGGTGCTTCATGGCTTGGAACAGATACCAGTTCGCCTTATGAGTTTGCATGGAATAATGTTGCTGCAGGGAGTTATAGTATAACAGCGAAAGCAACCGATAATAATAATACTACGGCGATGTCAGCACCAAAAATGGTAACAATAACCGACGCTTCTGTTTCACCCCAGCAGTCATATGGAAACACTCCAGCAGGTACTCCGTGGTTGATATCAAGTACTTTGTTAAGTGAAACAATAATACAGTCAGAAAATTACGATATGCTAACAACCGGCATTGGTGAAGGAGAAGCATATCATGATACAACACATGGCCAAGCAGACACTAAAAATACACTTAGAACAACAGAAGATGTAGATTTGCAGACATGCACTGACACTGATGGTGGATATCTTATAGGATATACAAAACCTGGCGAGTGGCTGGAATACAGTATAAATGTTAATCAAGGTGGCGACTATAAAATAATACTTAGGGGAGCCAGTGGTCTGACAAGTAACGGAGGTCCCGTACACCTTGAATTTGGTCAGCATAATGTAGCACCGTATATTAAAACAACATCAGTAAGCGTACCACCAACAGGTGGATGGGGGACATGGACTGATGTAACACTTTCACCTAGCGTAACGCTTACCGCAGGCAACCAGATAATGAAGTTAGTTCTTGAGACCAGTGCAGCAACTGGCTGTGGTAATTTTAATTACATAAAATTAATAAGAATAAGTGCTGAAACACCTAATACCGTAGCAACACCAACAATCAGCCCGAGTGCAGGAACTTACGCAGGCTCTGTTATAGTAACTCTTGATTGTGCAACCAGTGGAGCGCCAATAAGATATACAACAGATGGAACAGACCCGACGTTATCGTCAACGCTATATTCTGCACCATTTACATTAACTGCAAGTGCAACAGTCCGAGCACGTGCGTTCAAAGATACTATGACAGACAGTTCTGTAAATAGCGTGGCATATGTGATAACAAACATTTCAACGCAACAGTCATATGGAAACAACGGGAACCCGTGGCAGATAATAACAGGAATAACAACTATAGAATTAGAAAATTACGATATGGTAACAACTGGTTCTGCGTCTGGTGAGACATATAATGATACAACACCTGGCAACACTCCCAACAAATACAGGACAACCGAAGCAGTAGATATAGCGAATTGCACCGATGCAGGTAGTGGATACGATGTGGAATATACAGCACCCACCGAATGGTTAGAATACAGTGTAAATGTTAATGAGAGTGCTGATTACAAAATAATACTAAGAGGAGCAAATGGAACATCAAGCGCAAACCCCATACATCTTGAATTCGGAGATCATAACACAGTACCATATAGAACAACACCATCAGTAAGTGTACCGGCGACAGGGGGATGGCAGACATGGACAGATGTAACAGTTGCAGATTCAGTAACGCTTACTCAAGGCAATCAGATAATGAAGTTAGTCATGGAAACTGGCAGTGCAGCTGGTAATGGTAATTTAAATTATGTTAAATTAATAAGACTAACTCCCGATACGACACCACCGGTAGTAAGTGCAGTAATACCAACTAACATAACCGGCAGTGGAACAGTGATAACATGGACAACAAATGAACCTGCGAACAGTCAGGTACAATATGGAACAATACTACCGTATAGTAACACAACAACATTATCAGATACCAGTGGTGTATACACCCACAGTGTTACGCTAAGCGGTCTTACTGAGAACACAGTCTATCACTACAGAATGGTGTCAGTTGATATGAATGGCAACACAACAACAACCGGAGATTACAGTTTTACAACAATATCTAATGATCCTAATCCACCGGTAATAAGCGATGTCCGTGCCGGAGTAAAACTAAACAATGCAGTCCTAACATGGACAACCGATGAGAACTCAGATTCGCAGGTAGCATATGGAACTACAACTGCATTAGGCACTCTAACGACATTAGATACCAACATGAATAGACTACACAGTGTCCCCATTAATGGATTACTGAAAAACAAAACCTATTATTACAAGGTCTACAGCCGGGATACATCTAGTAACCTTGCAGAATCAGCACAATATAGTTTTAAGACATATAACATAAAACACAGAATATATACTTATTACTATGATGATGGGACAACCACGACCAAGGTAGGCGCATCGGCATCTTCGAGTTTGAAGTTTAAGTTGCAGGTTTACAATGTAGATGAGAATAGTTTAGCAACCGATTACACAGGGACAGTAACACTTACAACAAAAAACAACAAGAGTAGTGTCCTGGATACAACAGATTCAACGTTAATTGGGGCAGATGCAGGTGAGAAAGAGGTTTCAATCCCGTTCCGTAGTGATATAAATACTGTAGAACTAACCGGTGATGTAACAGCACCGATAGTGGTAAATTTCAATGATATGTATATATCAAAGTTAGTAGGTTACCAGGGTGGTTTAATACGAGGTACTAATGGACTAAAGATACTAATACCTACAGGGGTCCTGTCCGCAAATAAGTATCTTGCGTCAATAAAGACGAGTGCAGCACCAGTAGTAAAGAACACAATGAAATATGTTAACACAGTTAATCCGATATGTTATGATTTTGGTGAGTTGACATATGGTGCTGAAAATGCGCCAATACTTCAAAACCAGACATTTACACGTGCAGTTAACATAACTATACCATATACAGCATCGGATATAGGGACTTTAAACGAAGATGGACTTAGAATCTACTACTGGACCGGGACAGATTGGGATTTAGCATCGGGCGTTCAGACAGTAGATAAAACAAACAGGACAGTAACTGCAACGGTGAAACATTTTTCAACATATCGTATATTAGGTAGTTATGTATCTGCGGATTTAAGTAATATTAAAATCTATCCTAACCCGTATAATCCAGATACAGCTATCCAAGGTAAGCTAAAGATAATTAATTTACCAATGAATAGCATCATGAGATTGTATAGTGTAGCTGGAAGATTAGCCCGGGAACTTAAAGAGATAGATTTTGGTAATCTTGGCTGGCTCGAGTGGGATGGTAAAAATGACGATGGTGATAAAGTAGGCAGAGGAATATATATTTATCAGGTAGAAGACGCTGCCGGTAACAAGAAGACAGGTAAGATAGGATTAATTAAATAAGTATGATTAATAAAATAAGAGAAGAGTTATAGAGCTATTGGGTTATGGTGTTTTAGGGTCTACGACTCTAGAACTCTACAAACTCTATAACCCTAAAACATTGATATAAATTTATGACTAAACCCATTAAATTATTTTTATTATTTACAGGTCTGATATTAATAAGCATTATTACAGCGAAAACATTATCAGCAACACTAAGTTTCAATAGAGGAGCAATACATAACTGGAGTGATTTATCTCTATTAAACTCCGACATTGATTATGCAGCATACTGTGGCGTAGATTCAATTTCACCCGGTTTAATTCCATCCTATATAGCTGGTGTAAAAAATGGTGAGCCGGATTATATTGGTGACGGAATAGTTTATGCTCACTCAAAAGGTATAAAAACATATCTATTTATGAACATGAATAAATATACCGGTGGCGATCGTGATGCCTTTAAAAACAGTGTTTCTGCACAAAACCTGTTTCTTTCAGACCTGGCTTGGTTATTACAAAGGTATCCAACTCTTGATGGTATAGAAATGGAAGAGCCGCACGCAGGCGGCATACCACCTGATGGTGGTGCCGCATGGCGAGCGTTCACTAATAGTTTTTTCACGAAGTGTAAAAATGTAATTTCCCAATATAAACCCACTGACCAGCCCAATACCTTCGTGTGGTCATTTAATTGCGCTAGTAATTCTGAATCCGGGGTTTGGGGAGTCGGAATTGATACTGCCTACATAAACGCGAACAAATTATTCAATGCATATGAAATTCAAAACAACAATCAAACTCTCTCGGACTTTCAGAATAATTTTTCAGTATGGCAGTCAAGGCTTCCAAATCTTGAAGTTTTTTCAAGCGTATTTTTGACATGGACGACTCTATTGAGTGCTTGTGAGGTCCAGTATCCAAATTGGAACAGTCCTACCTGTTGGAACCAGGCAATTTTTGACCAGCTTAAATGGGCAAAGTCTGTTGGTCATTCTGTCCGTGTATTCACATTTGGCAGATTCGGTCAGCTCGCCTCAATGTGGCCGAACGACACCACACCGGGCGCAACAGCAGGTGATAAAATAAGATATATCTGGGGCGGCACCCAGCAGGCATACCCTGCAGGTGTTCCATGGTCGATAACTTCCAGTACGAGTACACCTACAAAAATAGAGGCAGAGAATTTTGATATGATGTCCGCCGGTTCAGGCCAGAATGAAGCATATTATGATACTACCTGGGATAATCAAGGTGGTTCATACAGGACAACAGAATATGTAGATATGGGTAATTGCACAGATACCGGTGGCGGGTATTATGTAGGCTGGACAAAACCCGGTGAGTGGCTGGAATATACAATAAACGTGCCAAAGAATAACGAATACAGGATAATCTTGCGAGGCGCGCGTGGCGGCAGCGGACTAGGCGGACTTTTACATCTTGAATTCGGGAAACATAATGAAGCGGCATACTGTAAAACAGAATCCGTCCGAATTCCTACTGTCAGTTGGACCAGTTGGAGCGATGTATTATTAGCCCAATCAATCCCTTTAACAGCCGGCACTCAGGTAATGAAGTTAGTAATGGAGTCCGGCAGTGCCGCTGATTGCGGTAATTTCAATTACATAAGCATAGTAGTAGAAC